>CAINWR010000032.1 GCA_903854535.1 Candidatus Staskawiczbacteria bacterium
ATTATTATTTATTTCTGTAAAAAAACTCCACATTCTGTTTGTAATCTCTTTATAGTTTTCTCCGTCTTTTGGTTTTTGAATAAATCTTTTTTTAGAATTGGGAAAAAATATGCAATATTCTCTAAAAAATGTTCCATTCATTTCTCCAAAATTATATTCTCTTAATCGTTTATCATATCTTATTTTTTGATTAATTTTGTTGGCTATAATTTCTGCTGTTTGTTTTGTTCTTAAAACATCTGAAGAAAAAATTAAATCAATTTTTTTGGTTTCAATTTCTTTGGCAATTGCGCGGACTTGCTTTATTCCTTTGTTGGTTAAAGAGTCATAAAATGTTTCTGGAAAACAAGAAACCATGTTCAAAACATTTGATTTTGCCTCTCCATGTCTTAATAAAAAATATCTATTGTTTAATTTCATATTACATTTTTTTAAGTGTAGATATTCCCAAAAGCCAAAGCCCATTTTGCATAATATTTACAAAAGCTTGAGTGACTGCGATTTTGTATGGCGAGAATTTGTCTTCTTTATTTACAATTTGTTCTTGTGCGTAAAAAGAATTAAAACAGCTAGCTAACTGCGTAAGATAAGTTGCCACATAGTGAGGTTGATATTCTATGGCTGATCTTTCAACCACTTCTGGAAATTGTATCATCATTTTTTCTAATTGCCCGATTTTTTCCGGGATATTTTTAAATGAAGCCTTTATTTTTTTGGACTTGCTTTTTTCTAGTACAGACAAGGCACGAGTAAAAGAATATTGCAAATATGGGCCAGAGTCGCCATTAAAAGAAACTGATTTATTAAAATCATAAATTATATCAGATCCAGCTGACTGTTTGAGTACAGAATATTTTATAGCAGATATTGCAACTTTTTCTGAAATAATTTTTTTATCTTTTTGTGACAACTTTCTGTCTTTTATTTTTTCTAAAACCATTTCTTGTAGTTGGTTTATTAAAGACTCTCCAGTGATTACTTTTCCTGTGCGCGAAGACATTTTACCTTCTGGTAGTCTTAGCATGCCGTGGCCTATATGAAAAGTTTTTTTTGCTAAATCTGGCAAAATTTGTTCCATAGCTTTGAGCATTACTTTGAAATATTCATTAATTTCATTGCCAGTAATTACAATTGATTTATCGTAAGCAAATTTTTGATATTTTATTTTTGCCAATCCAAAATCTTTAGCTTCATAAGTAGGAATACCCATAGAATTTATAAATACTCGAGTATGTAGGCCATATTTTTCACCTTTAAAAATAATTGCTCCACCTTCACCTTTTTCTAAAACTTCATTCTTAAAAGCTTGCTCTGCTATTTTTTTGCCCAAAGGCCCTGTTTGGCCCTCAAAAATAAGCCAGTCAAACTTTGTGCCAAGTTTCTTGTATATATTATCAAAATATTTTAAACTTTCTTTTTTGCCTTGGTCATATAATTTATTTATTTTTTTATCTGACTTTTCATATATTATTTTATTTAAATCTGTGATTTCATTTTTAGCTTTTTCGCTCTCTTCAAAATTTTGAGCGCCAAAAGCATAAGCTTGTGGCCATTTTAATTTTTTATTATTTAATTTACCCCAAATTGCTTTGGCTACATGTATACCAACATCTCCTTGATAGCATACTCTTTTTACTTTTGCTCCTTGAAATTCAAATAAGCGAGAAAGTGATTCGCCAATTGCATTGCTCATTAAGTGCCCAATATGAAATTCTTTAAAAGGATTTGGATCTGTATAATCTAAAATAACTTTTTTATTTTTTAGATTGTTATTTTTGCCAAAATCTTTATTTATTTTTTTAATATTTTCAACAATATATTTATCTGAAATATAAAAATTAATAAATCCACCAATAACTTCTATTTTACTAATTTCTTTAAAGTTTATAATTTTTTCTTTAATTAAATTAGCAATTTCATTTGGATTCTTTCTAAGCTCTTTTGCTAAAATCATTGATATATTTGTGGAATAATCGCCATGTTCTAAACTTTTTGGTATTTCAACTAAAATTTCAGGTATTTTAAAATCACCCAAATCTTTTTGTAGTTCAATTAAAACTTTTTCTATAATTTTTTTAATTTCTTGTTTCATAGATTTTTATTCTATTATTGTGCCTATAAACTTTTTATTGTTTAAAAAATCTTCTAATCTTTTTAAATGTTTACCATTTATTATTATAACTTTTGTTTTTGACTCTTGAGCTAATTTTGAAGCTACAGGATCAAACGGAGAAGAGAATCCTGGTGTCCACTTATCTCCCACGATTTTGCAAAAGTCCTGCCAATTTATTTTTTCTATTGCTTTAGCATTTGGGAATTTACTTGGATCTTTATCATATACAAAATCAATATTTGTAAGGTTTATTATAGTATTAATATTATTTTCTTTAGCAAATAATGTAGCTACATAATCTGTTGAATTCCCAGGCTTAAAGCCAGCACCTACAACAATATTTTTATCTGTTTGAAGTTTTATTGTTGGGTCTGTGATTATTTCAGAAAAAGAATTTTCTATAAAAACTTGTTTTACAATTTCTGAATTTAGGCGAGAAATTTTAATTCCCATCCAGTCTTTAGTTTCAATATTAGCATTAAAATCATCTAAAGCTTTTTGATATGTTCTACAGACCTTACCCCCGCCAACAAAAATAACAAATTGATAATCTGTAAAATATTTTGAAAGACAATATTTAAAATTCTTTAAAAATCCAATCGCAATTTTATTGGGAACCACCAGTGATCCACCAAGAGAAATTATAATTTTTGTTTTATTATTTGTAGTCATTAAAAATTGAAAATTAAAATTTTAAAATAGCTTGCCCTGAGCGAGCGAAGCGAATCGAAGGGTGCTCCCGGAAGGAATTGAACCCTCATCTATCCCTTAGGACGGGACTGTTCTATCCGTTGAACTACAGGAGCTTTAATTCTTTTTATAATATCAGAATTTAAAATCATTCTCAATAACTTGACTTAATTTCAATTATGTGTATAATATAGGTAGTTCTATCCTGTTTCTCGGTTTCTTTTTTTTGCCAAGGACGGCGGAGTCCATCTGAGGCAAGGAGGTGTCAAATGTTGGTGTTGTCGAGGCATCGTGACGAAAGTATCATCATTGGTGATGACGTGGTAGTCACGGTCGTGGACATCCGTGGCGACAAGGTCCGGCTGGGAATTCAAGCCCCAACCGACGTGCCCGTACATCGTCAAGAGGTGTACGAGGCCATCAAGCGCGAAAACGAAAAATCGGCTCATTTGGAGCCGACAGCGTAATCGCCTGTGCCCCACGGGCGATGGCGCGGGTCTGTTCTGGATTGTCTGGAACGCCGCGCCTTTTTTATTTGCAAAAAATATTATTTAAGATAATATAAAGATAAACAAAATTATGATAATAGACACGCACTCACATTTAAATTTTAAAGCTTATGATAATGATAGAGATGAGGTAATAAAAAGAACTCAGCAGGCTGAGGTTATTTGTATTGATGTGGGTACAAAATTTGAAACTTCAAGAAATGCTGTAAAGCTGGCCGAGCAAAATGAAAATATTTTTGCTGTAATTGGTTTGCACCCAATTCATATTAAAACTGATTTGCTAAAATTAAAAATGGATGAAATTGAGGGTGGGTTTGAGCCACTTGGAGAAGAATTTAATAAAGCAAAATATTTAGAACTTGCAAAGTCGTCAAAGAAGGTGGTGGCAATAGGGGAGATCGGATTAGATTATTATTATCGTCCAAAATCAAAAACAAAAAGAGAGCAACATAAAGAATTACAGAAAAGTATTTTTATAAAACAATTAGAACTAGCAGAAGAATTGAATTTACCTGTTATGGTGCATACACGTATGGCTCATGAAGACACTGTAAGTATTTTAAAAAACTACCAGCTACAAGCTACTTCCTATAAGCTAAGAGGCGTGATTCATGGATTTGTTGGGACATTGCCCGAAGCACAAAAATATTTGGAGCTTGGATTTTATCTTGGTATAAATGGAATAATTTTTAAATTTAATGAAACTTCTGAAGCTGTAAGATTGGGGCAAGTTGATGTTGATGGAGTTATAAAAAATTGTCCGCTTGAAAAAATTCTAACAGAAACTGATTGTCCGTATCTTACACCCCCACAAGAAGGAAAAGAAACCCGCAATGAGCCAATTTTTGTAAAACACATCATTCAAAAAATCGCAGACATAAAAGGTTTAAGTTTTGACGAGGTTACAGGAGCCACTACTCAAAACGCCAAAAATTTATTTGGAATATAAAAAGACCCTTTTAGGCTACTAAAAAGTAGGGGTCATTACCTTTTAGCCAAATACTTAGAGCATGGTTGGCAGTGTACGCAAAAAAACAACTGTTCCCAAAAATGCGCACATAAGGGATAAGCACGCAAAAGCATCTCTGCGATTGTGATAATTATCTCTTATTAGATGATAATTTGGGAAGCTGTTGTGAAATTCTAGATCCTCGGCTTTTTGTTGCCAAATTCTAGATTTTCTAAAGAACAAAGTAGCAATTAGCCAGAGAGTTACAGGCAAAACAAATAGCATCTTAACTCCTTTTGATTGGTAAAATCCCTAGTTGCTATAAAAATTCTATCATTATTTATTAATACGTCAAGCTTTACCAAAAACTTTAAGTTTGATATTATAAATAATCCAAATAAATTTATGAAAAAATATAATCCGCAAAAAATAGAAAAAAAGTGGCAGAAAGTTTTTGAAACAAAAAAACTTTTTAATGTTAAATCAAATGCTAAAAAGAAAAAAGAATATATTTTAGTGGAATTTCCATATCCATCTGGAGATGGTTTGCATGTTGGTCACTGCAGAAGCTATACTGGGCTTGATATTATTTCGCGTAAAAAAAGAATGCAAGGAAAAAATGTTTTGTTTCCAATTGGCTGGGATGCTTTTGGTTTGCCAACAGAAAATTATGCAATAAAACATGGTATACATCCTACAGTTGCTACTAAGAAAAATACAGATACATTTAGAAGACAGCTTAAAAGTTTGGGATTTTCTTTTGATTGGTCACGAGAAGTAAATACCACAGACCCAGAATATTATAAATGGACTCAATGGATTTTTTTGCAATTATTTAAAAATGGTTTGGCTTATAAAGATAAAATTGCAATTAATTGGTGTCCTTCATGTAAAATTGGTTTGGCTAATGAAGAAGTTGTTTCTGGTAAATGCGAACGTTGTGGAGCTACAGTTGAAAAAAAAGAAAAAGAGCAATGGATGATCAAAATTACAAAATATGCAGATAGATTGATAAAAGATTTAGATAATGTAAATTATTTAGAAAAAATAAAAATCCAGCAGAGAGATTGGATTGGGCGCTCGGACGGAGCCGAGTTAGAATTCAAAATAAGTTGTGGCCTACCCCCAGCCCCTCCCAAAGGGAGGGGAGACGGATTGTGGGGAGACGTTCCTGGGTATTTAACAACTGATGCAAAAACATGGCGATTGCTTCAAGAAGAAGCCGTTAAGATGAGAAAAAATCCGACAAAAGCTGAAAAAAAACTTTGGGAAAAACTAAGAACAAACAGAGATTATCACTTTAGAAGACAACAAATTATAGATAAATTTATTGTCGATTTTGTATGTCTTTCCAAAAAATTAGTTATTGAGGTTGATGGCGACATCCATGATTCAAAAAAAGAAAGAGACCAAGAGCGAACAAAAATTTTAGAAAATTTTGGTTTTAAGATTTTAAGATTTAGAAATGAAGAAATTTTAAATAATACTGATTATGTTATTAAAAAAATTGTAAGCACCCTCGAGACCCTTCCCTTCGGGAAGGGCGAGGGATGGGCAGTGGAGGATTCGGTAAAAGTTTTTACTACAAGAGCTGATACTTTGTTTGGTTGTACTTTTTTGGTAGTTGCCCCAGAGCATGATTTGATTAAAAAAATGAAAGATAAAATTATAAATTGGCAGGAAGTTAAGCAATATATAGAAGAATCTAGAAATAAATCTGATTTGCAGAGACAAGACCAAAAAGAAAAAACCGGAATTGAAGTTAAGGGAATAAAAGCAATTAATCCTGCAAATAAAAGAGAAATCCCGATTTTTGTGGCAGATTATGTGATGGCAAATTATGGTACAGGGGCAATTATGGCAGTTCCAGCTCACGACGAACGCGATTTTGAATTTGCTAAAAAATATAATTTGGAAATTATTAGAGTAATTGCAAATAAAGAAAAAGTAAGAAGTATTGTTTGGAGAGATATTTCTAAAGAAGAATTTGCAAAGATCGGGATAGATGTTATTGAAGAAGTTGAGATAAATCATAATGGAAAAAAAGTTGTCATGAGCAAAGTTGAATTTTTAGAAAATAAAATAGAAGAATTTGAAAAATTAATCAGAGAAAAAATGCCAATAGGGGTTTGGAATGAATATGTTGGTCCAAGTGGGATTATTTTTAATTTTAAAGATAAAGATGAAAAAATATCAAGACATATACTTTCTTCAGAAAATTGGGAAGAAATAGATAAATTATGCTATGAATTTTTTCATGAAAAATTAGTCGACAACAATTGGAAACCAAAAAATGTTTGGAAATGGTTAGCCGAAGCTGAAAATAGTTTTTATAAAGACATAATTATTCACTCTGAATATGGTATTTTAGAAAATTCAGAAAATTTTTCTGGAATGATCTCACAAGAAGCAAGAGATAAAATTATTGAATTTGTTGGTGGAAAAAAATCGGTAAATTATAAACTGCGAGATTGGGTGTTTTCAAGGCAACATTATTGGGGAGAGCCAATTCCTTTGGTTTTTTGCGAGAAGTGCGGATGGCAGGCTGTGCTAGAAAAAGATTTGCCAGTAGAGCTTCCAAAAGTAAAAAATTATCAGCCTACAGATAATGGCGAGTCACCACTTTCAGCTATTACAAAATGGGTTAATGTAGCTTGCCCTGAGTGCGGTGGAGCCGCGCGAAGGGAAACAGACACAATGCCAAATTGGGCAGGTAGTAATTGGTATTTTTTGGCTTATACTTTTGCAAAAAATGGAAAATATAATTGGAATAATAAAGATATAGAATATTGGATGGCACCTGCCCTCCGAAGCCCGAAGGGCGGAGGAGGGGTGGATTGGTATAATGGTGGAATGGAACACACAACTTTACATTTGCTTTATTCAAGATTTATTTTTAAATTTTTGTGGGATATTGGAGCAGTTCCAAAATCAATTGGAAGTGAGCCATATATGAAACGTACTTCTCATGGAATGGTTTTAGGTGAGGGTGGAATTAAAATGTCAAAATCAAAAGGAAATGTAATTAATCCAGATACAGTAGTTAAAGATTTTGGGGCAGATACCTTGAGAATTTACGAAATGTTTATGGGGCCATTTGATCAAGCAATTCCTTGGGATACAAAAGGGGTAATTGGTTCGAGAAGGTTTTTGGAAAGAATATATAACTTAGTTATAAAGTTATCAAGTTATCAAGTTATAAAGTCGGAAAAAAATGACGAGCTGGAATCGTTAATTCAAAGAACAATCAAGAAAGTTTCTGAGGATATAGAGGAAATGCGATTTAATACAGCGGTTTCTGCTTTGATGATTTTGGTAAATGCTTTTTCAGAAGAAATGCAAAAAAACCCTGCTTCGCCAAGGCTACGCAGGGCAAGTATCCGCGATTTGCTTTTGTTGCTTTCACCTTTTGCCCCACATTTAGCAGAAGAACTTTGGCAAGAAATGAAATTTAAAGGTTTAGCTTGTCAGCAATCATGGCCAAAATTTGATGAAAAATTAGTTGTAGAAGAAAAAGTTTTGTTGATAGTGCAAATAAATGGAAAAGTGCGTGATAAAATTGAAGCAAAATCTGGTTTGTCCCAAAAAGAAGCTGAAGAGCTGGTAAGCAATTCTGAAAAAATAAAAACATGGTTGGAGGGTAAGGCAGTTAGAAAAGTTATTTACGTCCCAAATAAAGTAATAAATATTGTTATTTAGTAATGGAAAATAAAGAAAATAATTTTGCTTTTATTGATAGCCAAAATTTAAATCTTGGGGTAAAAAGCCAAGGATGGAAATTAGATTTTGCCCGTTTTAGAATTTTTTTGAGAGATAAATACAAAATTAAAAAAGCTTTTTTGTTTATTGGTTTTATGCCGGGCAATCAAAGTTTGTATACCTATTTGCAAGACGCCGGATATATTTGTGTTTTTAAACCAATCATGGAAATAAAAGCAAAAGATGGTACGATTGTAAAAGGTAATGTTGATGCTGAGCTGGTTTTACACACGATGATAGAATATAATAATTATAATAAAGCAATTATTGTTTCTGGAGACGGTGATTTTTATTGCTTAGTTGAACATTTGGCAAACAACAAAAAAATGTTAAAAGTTATTGTGCCTAATAAAAGACACTCTTCTTTATTGAGAAAGTTTAGAGATTTTATTGTAAATATACAGCTTTTTAGAAATAAATTAGAAAAAAGAAATTTAAGTTGATAATTTTTGCAACCAAAAAGGGGCACTCCCTCGGGACGAAACCCTTTGGTAATCCCCTCATCGTGATACTGTAATTATAGCAAATTAAAGGTGTATGTCAAGAGTTCCGTTTGTTTGAAAATAATTTTCGTCCCAAATAAATTAATTAATATAGTTATTTAAAATTATGGAAAAAAATAATTTAAAAAAACCCGCCTTCGCTAAAAGCTTCGGCGAGGCAAGGGAAGTATTGTTGGGGAATGAGGCAATTGTGCAAGGGGCTTTGGAGGCTGGGGTGGATTTTGTGACTATGTATCCCGGGTGCCCATCAGCTGAAATTGGTGATGAATTTGGTAGAATCGCCAAAGATTATGGTGTACATTATGAAATTTCTACCAATGAAAAAGTAGCCTTAGAAGCTGCTGTGGGCGCTAGTTTCTCAGGACTTAAAAGTTTGGTGGCAATGAAAAATTTTGGATTAAATGTGTGCTCTGAAGTTTTGCTCCCTCTATTATATACAGGCACAAAAGGAGCTATGGTAATTGTAGTTGGTGATGATCCAAATTGCTGGAGTTCAGCTCAAACAGAAGAAAATTCTAGGGCCTTTTCCTTAATGGCTCATATACCAACATTGGAACCTGCTGACGCTCAAGAATGTAGAGATTTTGTAAGACTTGGTTTTGAAATTTCTGAAAAATATAAAGTTCCTGTAATGGTGCGCACAACTATAAGAGTAGCTCACCAGCGTGGACCTGTGGAGTTTAATGAAGTTATAAAGTTATCAAGTTCGAAAGTTGGTGGCGCTAATTTTGTAAAAAACGTACATCAGTATGTAACTTTGCCTCCAAGGGTTTTGGAAATGAAAAAAGAATTGCTAGAAAAAATTGAGAAAATCAGAAAAGATTTTGAAGTTTCAAAAATTAACCCCACTTCGCTAAAGCTTCGCGGGGCAAACAAATTAGGGATTATTACTTCCGGTGTTTCATATTTGCACACAATGGAAGCTTTGCGTAATTTATCTGCCTCGCGGCAAGGCGAGGATTTACAAATTCCTGTTTTAAAAATCGGTAGTTTTTATCCTTTGCCAAAAAAGAAAATTGCCAAATTTATAACAGGTATAAAACAAGTTTTGGTTGTAGAAGAATTGGATCCATATATTGAGCGAGAATTAAAAATAATCGCCAAAGACGAAAACTTGAAGGTACAAGTAATTGGCAAAGATATGTTGCCACAAATTGGTGAATTAAATGTAGAAATTTTGGAAAATGCAATCGCGAAAATTTTAAAAATTAAAATCAAAAAAAATAATCTACTCACTACTAACTACTCGCTACAAGCTCCAAGACGTACGTCTCGGCTCTGCGACGGCTGTCCATATTGGTACGCATTTCCAACAATTAAAAAAGTAGCTCCAGAAGGCACAATTATTGGTGGTGACATTGGATGTAATATGATTGGGGGGCTGTCTCCGCACAATATGTATGATTATATGTTTTGCATGGGTTCTTCTATCGGGATTGGGCATGGAGTAAGCAAGGCAACTGGTAAGAATAATAAAGCAATTACTATAATGGGAGATGGAACATTTTTCCACTCAGGAATGGCTGGCTTGATAAATGCAGTTTACAACAAATCTAATCCATTAATGATTATTTTAGATAATAGAATTACAGCTATGACAGGGCATCAACAAAATCCTGGAATGGGGCAAAATGGTATGTGGCAAAGTGCCCCAGAAATGAATATTGAAGAAATTGTAAAAGCTTTGGGAGTTAAAAATGTAAAGACACTTGATCAAGGAAACCCTGGTGAACTTGAAAATGTGATGAAAGACTTTTTAATTAAAGATGATGTAAGTGTAATAATCTGCAAACGCATTTGCGCAATTTTGGATCGCCGTCAAAAAAAACAATAAATTATATTTTATGGAAGAAATTTTAAAAGAAAATGTTATTATAATTCATGGATGTCCATCAAGCGATGAAGCAAAAGACCCGGCAAAAAGAACATATGACAAGCACTGGATTCCGTGGGTTAAAAGCAAATTAGTTGAGCACGGGTTGCAGGTAGATACTCCACTTATGCCAATTCCTTGGCGTCCCGATTACGAGTCTTTCAAAAAAGAATTTGACAAATATTTTGTTTCAGAAAATACAATTTTAATTGGTCATAGTTGTGGTTGTGCCTTTTTGGTGAGGTGGCTAGGAGAAACAAAGAAAAAAATTAAAAAGCTCATTCTTGTTGCACCGTGGAAAATCCCTGATGAAGATGATGATTTTAGAAAAAATTTTTATAATTTTTCTATTGACGAAGCAATAGAATCTAGAGTTCAAGAAATTGTAATGTTTACATCAAACAATGAAGCTGAAGATGGTAAAAAAAGTTTAGAAATTTTTCATAATGCTTTAAGTGGGAAAATAATAAATTTGGAAAATCATGGACACTATACTTTTAAAGGTATGGGCACCCAAGAGTTCCCGGAATTATTTGAAATAATAGTTAAATAATAAAAAATTATGAAACAAAATTTTAACATACTTATTACAGGAGTTGGGGGGCAGGGGCTAGTAACTTTGGTGGATGTGCTTACCAAAGCAATTTTAGCTGATGGAAAAGATGTAAAAAGTTCAGAGCTTCATGGACTCAGCCAAAGAGGTGGAGCTGTGGCAGTTTATGTGACAATGGGCTTGAGCAAGAATAAGGCGTTTTCACCTCTTTTTAAAAAAGGTGATGCAGATTTAATAATTGGCATGGAGTTGCTAGAAACTTTGCGCGAAATTCCATTTGCTAATAAAAATACAAAATTTTTAGTCAACAATAAATTTTGGCCTTTAGCTGTAGTAGATGAAAATTTTACTAAAGAAAAAATCTTAGCAAAATTAGAAGAAATTATAAAAAAAGAAAATATGCATTTGGTAGATGCTGGGAAAATTTGCTACGAAAAATTGCAGTCAGAAGTTTTGGCCACAATGTATATTTTGGGATATGCAGTTTATAATAAATATTTAGATATTAAACCAGAATCAGTTATTATAGGTATGCAAAAAGCAATTCCAGCAAAGTATTTACAAATGAATATTGACGCTTTTAATCTTGCTAAAATTTAAAAATATAAATATTAAAAAATAAAAAAATGATTAAGAAGGTAGTAATTGCAGCAGCAGGGCAAGGTACAAGAATGCTTGAGCTTTCAAAAGAAAAATCAAAACATTTAATTTGTATTAACAATAAGCCTTTTTTAGCTTATTTAATGGATAATATTTTATTAGCTGGTTATATAGAAATACTTTTGGTGGTTGGATTTAAACCTGAATTAATGGCAGAGTTTAAAGAAGAATATTTGCGATGTGTAGAAAAAATAGGAATTAATAGAGAAAAGATAAAAATTGAAATTATAAATCAGCATGAAATTTTGGGCCCCAAAGATGTAGCTTATGGAACAGCTTGCCCAATAAAATGTGCGAAAGAATTTGTGGGAAACGAAAACTTTTTATCTTTAGCTGGAGATAATTTCTATTCCGTAGAAGATTTAAAGTCTATGAATATTGATGACAATTTTAATTATGTAGCTGGTTGCGAGAATGATCATCCAGAAAGATTTGGAGTTCTAGTTCGCGACGGAGATTATTTTTTAGAGAAGATTATTGAAAAGCCAAAAGAATTTGCAGGAAATTTAATTAATATAAGTTTTTATAAATTTACTCCAGAGATTTTTGATAAAGTAAATATGATAGAAAAATCTTCAAGAGGTGAATATGAGATTACAGACGCAGTATCTATTTTGGCAAAAGAAAGAAAAGTAAAAATAAAAAAAATAAATGATTTTTGGATGGATTTTGGTAGACCAGAAGATGTAGAAAAAATGAAAGAAATAATAGAAAATGCAAATAATAAAAATAAATAAAAAATCTATAATTATAGCGTCTCAAATACTTGCTGGGGGTGGAATTGTAATTTGTCCTACAGATACAGTGTATGGTTTTTTAGCGCTAGCAGAAAATAAAAAATCAGTAGAGAAAATATTTAAAATTAAAAAAAGGCCTAAAAATAAAACTTTACCAATTTTTGTTAAAGATTTAAAAATGGCAAAAGAAATTGCGGAAATGGATAAAGGGAAAGAAAAGATTTTAAAAAATAAATGGCCGGGAAAATATACTTTTATATTAAACTCAAAACTCAAAAATAAAAATTTAAAATTATCTAAACTTGTTATTAAAGATGGGACCATGGCTTTGAGGATTCCCAATTATAAATTTTTAAATGATTTACTTAAAAAAATTAATAAACCCTTGGCTCAAACTTCAGTAAATATTTCTGAAAATCCGCCGATGAATAAGATAAGAGATATAATAAGAGGTTTTGGAAACAACAAAAACATTGATTTGATAATTGATGTAGGAGATCTGAATAAGGCCAAACCATCAAAAATTTTTGATTTAACGTCAGATAAATTGACAAAAATAAGATAATTTGATAGATCTTATTTAGTTGAGTGTTCTTTCTTAAAGCTATATTGCAGGAGAAAGAGATGATAGTAATTGAATTGCACGGTTTTGGTCAGGCAATGTTTCTAAGTTCTTTTGCTGTTTCAGTGAGGGCAAGAGCTCATCAGCTAAGATTTAAAATTCAAGAGCTGTTTCAGGATCAGGATTATTATAATGATTTAAGGATCGTAATAGTAGCTGATCAATCCTTTGCTTTTGACTCTAAAAAGGAGATTGAGAATAAGCCATTTCTTAGAGTTATATCAGCTTCAGAAAGAGCAGATGAGGTTGTGCTGTCTTTGCGCACAATAAATGATATAGATGTTCAATTCATCAAAGCTGTGATTTAATCTAACATTTTAATACGCAAAAGAAGTTAAAGCATTTTGCACTCTGTAAAATGCTTTTTTAAATTTTGCTAAATTATAAAAATAGTGTAAAATATATAAATATGATTGAAATAAATAATACTATAAAATTTACTGTGGATAAAAAGTTATTCACAGGGCTTGCAAAAAAAATAATAAAAGGCGAAAATAAACAAATAGATTTGTCTGTAGCTTTTATTGCTAAAGATAAGATGAAAGAAATAAATAAAAAGTATCGCAAGAAAAATAAAGCAACAGATGTTTTGTCTTTTGAGTCAAGTGAAGGATTTACAAATTTAAATTCAAGATTAAGTTTAGGAGAAGTTATAATTTGTCCTGATATTGTAAGGGAGAATGCAAAAAAATTTGGCAATACTTTTAAATATGAATTAATTAAAGTATTTATTCATGGTGTTCTGCATGTTTTGGGTTATGATCATGAAAAATCCAAAAAAGAAGCTTTAAAAATGGAAGAAAGAGAAAAATTTTATTTATCAAAAATTTAAAAATTAAAATATAAATTATGGCTAAGGGTCAAATTATTGCTGGCCTAGATATAGGCACAAATACAATTAAACTTTTAGTAATACAAAAAAGAAACAAAGAGTGGGAGGTTTTGTCATATCAAGAATCATCTTCTTTTGGGTTGCGGAAAGGATCAGTTGTAAATGTTGAAGAAGTGTCAAAAATTGTACAGTCATTAATTTTGGAAGCTGAAAGAAGTAGTTCAAGAAAAATAAATTCTGTTTTTGTTAATATTGGCGGAAGTCATATATATACGACTCCATCAGATGGGATAATATCTGTATCAAGAGCCAATCAAATTATTTCACAAGAAGATATAGATAGGGTTTTGCAAGCTACTAGAGCAATAAATATTCCACAAAATGAAGAAGTTCTTGATGTATTTCCAAAAGAATTTGTAATTGATGATCAAAAAGGCATAAAGCAACCTTTGGGTTTGCGTGGGATAAGATTAGAAGCTAAAGTGTTGTTATTGTGTGTATTTTCTCCATATTTTATTAATTTAACTCAGTCTGTATTAAATTCAAAACTACATATTGATGATGTAATTCCTTCACCTTTAGCAGTGTCTGAAGCTGTATTAAGTCCACAGCAAAAAGAGCTTGGAGTAGCTTTAGTTGATATTGGAGCTTCTACTACAAGCTTAGCTGTCTTTGAGGAGGGTAATTTAATACATTTAGCTGTTTTTCCGATAGGATCTGCAAATATTACAAATGATATTGCAATTGGTTTAAAAACAGAAATATCTACAGCAGAAAATATAAAAAAACAATATGGATCTTGTATGATTCAGAAAACAGAAAAAGTAAAGAAAGAAGATAAATTAATTTCAGAAAAAAAGAAAATAGAAATTACAGACAATATCTCAACTTTAAGTTTTACTAAAAAAGATTTAGTTAATATTATTGAGCCAAGGGTTTCTGAAATTTTTGACTTGGTCTCAAAAGAGTTAAAGAAATTAGGCAAACAAGAATTACTTCCATGTGGTATTGTACTCACCGGAGGGGGTGCTAAAATTACAAAGATAAAAGATTTAGCAAAAGAGCAATTAAAACTTCCTGTGCAAATTGGTAAGGTTAAGAATATTCTAGGATTAGAAGATGATCCATCACTTGCTACTGTGGCTGGATTAGTTTTAAATTCTGCAGATGAAAATAGCGTAGAAAGGGAAGGCGTAGGTAAAATTGCTGGTAAATTGGGGTCTATGCTAAAGAAATGGTTTCGAGCTTTTGTCCCATAAATTTTTTAAGTATTTTAAAAGTATAAATTTATCCAAGAGGAGCATTCAAATTTATACGACAATAAATAGCGGTCGCTTTCTATTGTCGTGTTAAAAATATAAGATAAATATGAAAAGAAAAAATAATCAGATTTTTAGAAAATTTTCTGGAATATCAGAACTTGTTTTAATCGCATTATTACTGACTGGTGCTGTTATTATTTCAGCTACTTCTCCATATTTTTTAGCCAATCTTCTCAAGAGTAAAATTTTTAAGGATTTTGAAAAGTATCCACCAAAGAAGGTTTATGATACTTTTTATAGGCTTAGAGAAAGAGGTTTTATAGATTTCTATTACAAAGGAAGTCAAATATATTTTACACTCACTGAAAAAGGAAAGAAAAGAGCAGGTTGGTTTAAAGTTGATGATTTAAAAATTATTAAACCAAAAAAATGGGACGGAAAGTGGAGAATATTATCTTTTGATATTTTAGAATTAAAAAGAAGCTATAGAGAAGCCTTAAGGGGAAGATTGATTAGTTTGGGTTTTAAATTGTTTCAAAAAAGTGCTTGGATTATTCCTTATGAATGTAGTAAGGAAATAAAAATTCTCAAAGATTTTTTTGGATTAAGTGATAAAGAAGTAAAATTAATTACAGCTGTAGATATTGGAGAAGACAAAGAATTGCGTGAATATTTTGGTTTATAGAATATACACATTATTTGTTTAGTAAAAATATATTTATACGATAGAATTTAGCGGTCGCTTCCTATTGTCGTATAACTGTATTTTCGTTTGGTGTATGGTTATTATGTAATTTTTTAATTTATTTTATTTTTTGTAAAAGAAAAGCCCGATTTCTATTGATGCGGGCTACATCTGTAACTGGTTAGGAAATTTTTGTTCTTCACGTTTCCAGTGAAACCAACTACACTGAAAACATTTTGGACACTCAAGAATGATAACATTACTGCCATCAAATAGAGTATCGTAGCCAACTATGTAATTATTCCAGCCGGGCTCACAAAGATCCCACCCTACTTTTTTTTCCTTTTCACAATAGGGGTATCTCATTACCTCAGTGTGTTGCATATCGTGGCTATGTATTTTACCCCACTTTTGGAATTTTGCCATTTTTCGGCTCATTTCTGATATTTAATTTAACATATTAAATGTGATTATGTCAAGAGTTGAACTATACAATTACTTGAATTAGAATAGAGAAGAAGTTTTAGGTAAGATATAATAAATTAATTGTTAATAAAAATATGCAACCAGCAATTAAGGTAATTGGAGTTGGCGGTTCTGGATCAAATACAATTTCAAGAATGGAGAAGTTTAACATCAAAGGAGTTGAGTTAATCGCAATAAATACTGATGCTCAAGCCTTACATTTTTGCAAAGCACATAAAAAGATTTTGATTGGTAAAAATATTACCAAAGGACTTGGTGCTGGAATGGATGCAAATATAGGTTATAAGGCTGGTTTAGAAAATAAAGAGGAAATTATGGAGTGCCTTAAAGGAGCAGATATGATATTTATTACTTGTGGTTTAGGTGGTGGTACTGGTTCTGGAGCTTCTGTAGTAATTGCAGAAACAGCTAAAAATCTTGGCATTTTAAGCGTAGCTGTAATGACAACGCCATTTTCTTTTGAAGGTTATCAGAGGAAAAAAGTTGCAGATGAAGCGCTTGAAAACTTAAAAGATAAAGTAGATTGCTCGTTGATTATTTCAAATGATAAGCTTTTAAAAGTAATTGATGAAAAAACAACTGTAACTTCTGCATTTTTAATGTGTGATGAAATATTGATGCAAGCAGTTTCGGGAATTACAGATTTAATTTTATCTCCTGGAATTATTAGTATTGATTTTGCTTCTGTAAGATCAATTATGAAAGATTCTGGAAAAGCTATTTTGGGTCAAGGGATTAGTAAGGGAGAAAATCGCGCAACAGAATCTGCGCATAAAGCAATCACATCTCCATTATTAGATGGTTCTATAAATGGAGCAAAAGGAGTTTTATTTTGTGCTTTTGGTAAAGATATTAGTTTAAATGAAATTCAATTAGCTGCAAAAGTAATCACTAAAACTGCAGATCCAAAAGCTCAAATTATTTTTGGAGCAGTAAAAGATGACAAGCTTGCAAAAGGTGAAATGAAAATTACAGTTATTGCTACAGATTTTAAAAAATAGTATAATAAATTTGTAAATTATTTTCTAAAGGTCGAAGAATCTTAAAAATATTATTAAATTAAATTTTAAAAATATGGAAACAGAAGCACAAAGGCCATTAGAAGATGGTGAAAATGAATTTTCAGAACCGGGATTGCCTATTAAGCCAATAGAAAGTCAAGTTAATGCAGATAAATTTTCAGAACCGGGATTAGCTGAAGAGCCGATAGAGAATCAAGTTAAAGAAGAGGAGGGGGCTCGTTTTGTATCTGGAGTTATAGAAGAAGAGAAAGAAGAAGAGTTTGATTTATCAACAAGAGAGGGCATAGAAAAAAGATATGAAAAAAGAATGCAAGATATAAAAAACCTTCAAGGTGCTATTGCTAGAGAAGTGGGATGTAGTTTGGAAGAATTGAGAAAAAATATTCGTATTAATCCAAATTATGCTAATCGCAATATAAAATACATAAAAGGTCAAGAAGGGTATCATGGAGAATATCTTATTAGATTGCTTGATAGATTAGATAAAAAGGCAGAAGAAATCAAAAAAGAAAAAGAGCTCGCTATACAAGTTATTTTTGACAAGTTGGAAAAGAAAATATAAATTTTTAAATTTATGGCAAAAAAAATTAGTAAAAAGAAAAAATTGCCAATAAAGAACCCTTCTTCGCTAAAGCTACGAAGGGCAAGAAAAGCTGTAAAAAGAGTTTCTAAAAAGAAAATTGGAAAAAAATCAGCTATGAAAAAAGTAGTAAAGAAAATTGTGAAAAAAGTTAAGAGTGTTTCTCAAAAAGCTACAGCTCTCCCAGAAATTTCTAAAGAAACTTTTGATTATTTTATGGCAAAGCTCGAGGCAATTTAGGGGGTATAATTTAAATAAATAAGAACTGCATATATAACTGCAGTTTTTGTTTGTATAAAAGTTATTCACATTTACAAAGTAAATACTTGTTTTTTTGTATTATTTTTTGTGTTATAATTTAATAATGTTTAAATATATAAAAAATAAAAATGAAAGTTGATATAAATCAATTAAAAAAGTTTTTAATAGAAGCTGGTTTAGTTACAGAAAAGCAATTTGAGAGAGAGCTAAAGAAAAGCGAAGAAACTGATCAGAAGATTCAAGATATATTAGTATTAGATGGCCTTGTCTCTCAAGAAGAGATAACTAAATTAGAAGCTTATCTATTGGGTATTCCATTTATTAATATTGAAAAGGAGACAATCCCTTTAGATGTTCTTAAGATTGTGCCAGAACCTATTGCAAGGGCGCATAATATAATAGCTTTTAGGCTTGAAGGGGATAATTTGCAAGTTGCCATGGTTGATCCAGAAGATTTAAGGACTATTGATTTTATTAAGAAAACAAATCCAACTTTAAAAATTGCTCCAAGGCTTACAACTCAAGAAGGAATTAAAAAAGCATTGTATTTATATCAAAAAACATTACAGGCTGAATTTGGGGATATAATCAAAAAAGAAGCTAGCACTATAAGGCATATACAGGACAATCAAAATAATCAAGATTCGGAGCAAAAGAAAGATTTGGAAAAAGTTGCCCAAGAATTACCAGTTATTACTGTTGTAGATACTTTGCTTAAACATGCAATTTTGCAAAGAGCATCTGATGTGCATATAGAACCTTTAGAGAATGAGGTTATCGTAAGATATAGAATTGATGGACTTTTACGTAATGTAATGAGCTTGCCAAGTACAACTGCTCCAGGTATTGTAGCAAGAATAAAAGTTTTATCTAATTTAAAACTTGATGAACACAGACTTCCTCAAGATGGAAGATTCAAAATCGAAACAGAAGATTTTAAATATTCTATTCGTGTTTCTATATTACCAGTTTTTAATGGAGAAAAAATAGTTATGAGGATGTTGGCTGAAGGGACAAAAGCTTATTCTTTAGAATCTTTGGGTATTGATACTAAATCATTAGAGCTTCTTCATTATAATTTAAATAGGCCATCTGGAATGATTTTAATTACAGGTCCTACAGGATCTGGTAAAACTACAACTCTTTATGCAATGATGGAGATTTTAAATACTCCTGATGTAAATATATCTACAGTAGAAGATCCTGTAGAATATAGAATGCCAAGAGTAAATCAAACACAAGTTAATGCAAAAATTGGTTTAACTTTTTCTGCAGGTTTAAGATCGTTGGTAAGACAAGACCCAGATATTATTATGGTTGGAGAAATTAGAGATAATGAAACAGCGGCTTTGGCTATTAATGCAGCTTTGACTGGTCACCAAGTTTTATCTACATTACATACTACTGAAGCTTCAGGAGCTATACCGAGATTGATAGATATGAAGTGCGAGCCATTTTTACTTGCTTCTACTTTAAATGTGGTTATTGCTCAACGTCTTGTAAGAAAATTTCATTCAGATAAGGAAAAATATAAATTAAGTTCAGATGAATTAAAAAACATGGAAAGATATTGCAAGTTAGAGAGGATTTTAAATTTACTTAAAGAAGAAAAAGCTATAGACCCAAAAGCAACTATTAAAGATATTGATTTTTACAGAGCTAAACCTTCTAAAGATTCAGCGGATGGATATTCTGGTAGAATTGGAATATATGAAATTTTACCTGTAACTGAAACAATCAAAGAATTGATAGTTAAAAAAGCCACATCAAAAGATATTACTAATCAAGCTATCAAAGAAGGAATGAGAACAATGATTGAAGATGGATTTGTAAAAGCAGCTAAAGGTTTAACTTCTATTGAAGAAGTATTAAGAGTAATCACAGAATAAAATATGCCAAATTTTTATTATACAGCCAAAGGTTTTGATGGCAGAACAGAACAAGGAGTTTTGCCAGCTGAAGATTTGCGCCAATTAGCTCAAGATCTGAAAAATCAGAATTTGATTTTAATTACAGCGCAGAAAGATGGAGAAAGAAAAAAGATAGATCTTATGAATTTATCTTTGCCATCTTTTAGAGTTTCCTTAAAGGAGAAAATATTATTTGTTAGGAATCTTTGGATTATGATTTCAACTGGTCTTTCGATTGTAAGGAGTTTTACTATTCTTTCAGAACAAACAAAAAATACAAAATTAAAAAAAGCATTAATAAATGTCAAAGATGAAGTTAGTAAAGGTAATGCTTTTTCAGAATCTCTTGGTAAATATCCAGATATTTTCTCAGATTTATTTTTAAGTATGGTAAAAGTTGGAGAAGAGTCTGGGACTTTGGAAGATGTATTTAAAGTATTATCTTTGCAAATGGAAAAAGAATATACTTTAAAATCAAAAGTCAAAGGAGCTATGATTTATCCTTTGATTATTTTGGGAGTTATGGGAGGTATTGGTATTTTGATGCTTATTTTTGTGTTTCCACAATTAACTTCATTTTTTAAAAGTTTAAATGCTGAATTACCAATTTATACTAAGATAATGATTTGGGGTGGGAATTTTATGATGAATCAATGGTATTTTGTTCTTTTGGCAATAATAATTCTTGCAGTAATATTTTGGCAAGGATCAAAAACAAAACAAGGCAAATGGCTTTTAAGTACAATTTTAATTAAAACTCCATTTATATCTTCTTTGGTAAAGAAAAATAATTCAGCTGTACTTATTAGAGCTTTAAGCTCGCTTAATGCTTCTGGCGTGCCATTAGTAAGATCTTTGGAAATTATTTCAGGTACTGTGAGTAATGTATATTATAAAGAAGTTATTTTAGATTCAATTGAAAGAGTTAAAAAAGGAGAAAAATTATCTTCTGCTTTTAAAGCGCATAAAGATATATTTCCATTTGGAGCTATTGAAATTATTGAGGTTGGAGAGGAGACTGGTAAAAGCACGATAATTTTAAAAAAATTAGCAGAATTTTATGAAGATGAAGTTATAAATATTGCTGAAAATATGTCTGCTATAATTGAACCTTTAATGATTTTGATGCTTGGTGGGGCAGTGGCAGTATTTGCTTTTTCTATAATACAACCAATGTATTCAGTACTTGGAAATATTTAAAATTTAAAGAATTGAATGTATTAAAAAAATCACAATTTGGATTTACTTTAATGGAAGTAGTGGTTTCAATTGCAATAATTAGCATTTTAGCTGGTGTGGTTTTTGGTATATATAATCTTATAATAAGTCAAATTGCAACATATAGAGATAAAACAACTGTATCATATTTAGCATCTCAATATATGGAAATTGCAAGGAACTTGCCATATTCAAAAGTAGGTACAATGCAAGGAAATCCTAACGGAGATTTGCCAGATTTACCAAATGCTTTAATATTGAATTTTGGTGGAAATGATTATCAAGTATATTATTCTGTAAGTTATGTAGATGATCCTTCTGATGGAACTATTTTACTTGGTACAGATCCAGCTCCTACAGATTATAAGCAAATAAAACTTTATATTACAAATACTAAAACAAATATTGTAAGTAATTTTTTAACTAACATATCTCCAAAAGGATTAGAGGGTATGCTTGCTGGAGGGGCTTTAAATATTTTGATAATGGATTCTGTTGGCCAAGCTGTGCAAGGAGCTACTATACATATCACAAACGCACAAACTAATCCAACTTTTGATATAACAAGAACAAGCGATGCAAATGGTAATTGGATTGAAGTTGGTTTGCCAGAATCTGTGAATAATTATCACATTGAAATTTCAAAAAATGGATATTCTACAGATAAAACATATGCAATTACAGAACAAAATCCAAATCCTATTAAGCCTGATTCAACAATTTTATTAGGTCAAGTAACTCAAATTAGTTTCTCAATAGATGTCTCAAGCAATTTAACATTTTCAACTTTAAATGAAACCTGCCAAGCAATATCTAGCTTGGGGCTAGGAGTTAAGGGTGAAAAAATAATTGGTACAGATCCAAATGTATTGAAATTTGATAATACATATAATTCAAATGAATCTGGGCAAATCCCACTTTTAGGTATTGAGTGGGACACTTATGTTCCCACAGTAACTAGTTCAAGTCATATGATTTATGGGAGTTTTCCTATACAACAAGTTTCGCTTTTGCCAAATACAAGTCAAAATTTTACTTTAATATTAGGTCCAAAAACAACTAATAGTTTTTTAGCAATAGTAAAAGATTCTTCAACTGGTAATGCAGTTCAGGACGTGAGCGTTAATTTGCAATCTCCTAGCTTAGGATATAATTCTACCAAAACAACTGGAGGAAGTATTTGGTCACAGCAAAATTGGCAGGGAGGGTCGGGTCAAGTTGATTTTGTAGATGCTACAAAGTATTTTCAAGATAATGGCGGAGTAAGTGTAAGTGAAATTCCTTTGGGAGTAAGATTGGTAAAAGTTGGAGATGATTATGTGGAATCTGGAGTTTTAACTTCTTCTGCTTTTGATACGGGAACAGATCAAACAGTATATACTACTTTAACATGGCAACCTACTTCACAAGACCCATCTACTACATTAAAGTTTCAAATTGCTACAAATAATGATAATGAGACTTGGAATTTTACTGGTCCAGATGGAGCGCAAGATACATATTACGAAGTTCCAGGCACTAGTATTTATTCAGCAAATAATGGTAATAGATATGTAAGATATAAAGCATTTTTATCTACTACAGATTTATCAAAAACCCCAGTATTAACAAGTATTAATGTAAATTATATTTCTGGATGTTATACCCCAGGACAAGTTATTTTTACAAATCTTGATGCTGCAAGTGATTATATTTTGAGAGCATCTTTGCCCGGCTATATGACTTATACAACTATTAAAAATACTATTGATGGATATTCTTTTGCTGATGTTTCTTTGGTACCAGGAATTAATCCTGCTACAAATACAGCCCCTTCTTTGCCTGCAGATCTTTCAGATGGATCATCTAGTATTAATAGTCCAACTGTTGCTGGAAATAGCGTTGTTTTTACTTCTTTGGCTACAGACAGTGAAGGTGATAGTTATTATCTTGCAATATGTAAAACAAATGCAATTACATCTCATAGTAATTCTGCTCCAACTTGTGATGGTGGAGATTGGTGTATATCTTCTTTGACAAATTCAAGCTATCAATCAACTTGTAGTTATGAAGTTGAAAATTCTGATGCAGGTAGTCATAATTGGTATGCTTTTGCTTGTGATTATAATGATTCTTCTTTGTTTTCATCTGTCTCTCAGGGATCGGGAGATAATGGATCGCCATTTTATGTTGTGCCTAATTGGTTATTGGGTTGGAATAATAGAAAGAAAATTACAATTTCACACTCTAATTTAACTTCTGATATTTCAAATTTCCCTTTATATATAAAAGTAGCAGAATCTAGTGGAGTTAGTACTAATATTGGAGCTAGTGTGCTGGCCAATGGTTATGATGTAAGATTTACTGCTTCAGATAAAATAACTTTATTACCATATGAAATAGAAAGTTTCTCTGTAGATAGCAATAATTTAACTGCAGATTTTTGGGTAAAAGTTCCTTTAATATCAAGCACATCTGATACAGAGATATATATGTATTATGGTAAAGTAGATGCTGTTGATGGGCAAAATGCTAGCAATGTATGGGATGAAAATTATATGGGGGTATGGCACTTAAAAGAATCTGGGTCAGGTGCAGTTGGTGATTATAAAGATAGTACTTTGTCTCAAGCAAATAGCACTAACACATCAAGTCAACCCACTTTAGTAGGTGGCATAATTGGAAAAGCTCAAAATTTTGATGGTTCAGATAAAATAAATACAAGTTCAATATCTCATGATATAAATACAGGTAATTTTACTTTTGAAGCTTGGGTTAATCCCTTGACTTTAAGTGGGACAAGTACTTATAGAAGTATTATGTCCAATGGTCAAAAATCCCCGGTTTTATATACTCGAGGCACATATTTGAGGTCATATTGGAGTTCTGATCTATCTTCAGGAGCTACTTTATCTACAAATTTATGGCAACATATTGTTTTTAATAGAAGCGGAACTAATGCTTTGAATTTTTATAAAAATGCATCTGTGACTTCATCTAGCCCAACAAGCAGTGGTTCTTTGGGGAGTTCTGCAATAATAACAATAGGGCAAAATGGTGATGGATCGCAATACTGGTCTGGAGCAATTGATGAGGTAAGAATATCAAATATTGCAAGATCAGCTAATTGGATAAAATTTGAATATTGCAATATGATGAGTACTTTATCTGGCACATGTGCTGGTAATAATGAAATAATTTTTTCAAATCAAGAAATTTATGAATAACAAAGGTTTTACAATAATTGAGCTTATGGTTGTGATTGCTGTAATTTCATTATTATTTTTTACAGCTTCTGACTTATTGATTACTGTTTTATTTGGATCAAAACAGCAGTTTTTAGCTATGACAAATGTAGATCAAGCAGTTTTAGTTGCATCAAAATTCACTAATGATTTAAGGAATGCAACAAATGGAGTTGACGGTTCATATCCTGTATATATAGCAGATGATAATCAAATTATTTTCTTTTCAAATGTTGGGGGGGTGACAAATCCAATTAGAGTTCGTTATTATCTTGTAGATTCTACTTTGTACAAAGGAGTAATCACCCCTTCAGGTAGTCCTTTGGCATATAATTTAAGTTCAGAAGTTATAAGCACAGTGCAGACTGATGTAGTAAATGGAATTACTCCAATTTTTACATATTTTGATGGAGATTATTCAGGTGTAGAATCTGCTTTAATTCAGCCTGTAAATGTTAATAATATAAAATATATTAAAATGACTTTGATAATTTTAAAGAAAACTCAAGCAGATAGTGATAGTACTTTTTCTGTAACAGCTGGTGGGGTTGTAAGAAATTTAAAAACCAATCTCGG
>CAINWR010000033.1 GCA_903854535.1 Candidatus Staskawiczbacteria bacterium
AATAAATAAAATAATTAAGATTTTAATTACAAGTGACTTTTTCTTGAATTTGGGTTGGGGATTGGTGGGGCCGGTTTTTGCTATTTTTATTTTGCAAAGAATTGCAGTAGATGATATGTCAGAAGCTACAAGAATTGCTGGCTTTGCATCACTTTCGTATTGGGCAGTAAAATCTATTTTGCAAGTACCAATTGGAAATTACTTAGATAAGACAAAAGGTGAAAAAGATGATTTCTGGTTTATGACTATAGGAACTTTTATTGCAGGCTTTATTCCAATTGGATATTTATTTTCAACTTCTGCTTGGCATATTTATGTTTTACAAATGATTTATGCTGTAGGTATGTCTATGGTTTTTCCGCCTTGGCTTGCAATTTTTACAAGGCATATTGATAAAAATAGAGAAGCTTTAGAGTGGAGTATAGAAAGTACATTCTTGGGAGCTGGAGCTGGAATTGCTGGAGGTGTTGGCGGAATATTAGCTAGTATGTTTGGATTTCCATTGGTGTTTATATTAGTTTCCGGACTTACATTTTTTTCAACATTTTTATTATTATTTATTAGAAATGATGTTTTTGTAAGAGATGATAAAAAGCCAATGATTCCACCAGTCACTCCAATGATTGAGCCATAATTTTTACAATAAAAAAGGACTGTCTTGCGTGTTGCAGGGCAGTCCGCATCAAGTCCGCTTCGCGGACTTTTTTGTTTACTCTTTTTCCACTTTGACGACGGGCGTGGTGGGTGTTTCGGTCTTTGGTGCGGGTGAATTAATCGGATAAATTTTGGCCAGTTCCTCCGTATATGGCCTCATTTCTCCTTTGAGCATGATTTGGCAGACTTTTGGCACTTCCTTTCTAAGGGCGATAACCGTTTCGCCCGTATTCTTGTTGGTGTAGAACACAGGCTTTAGGCCGTCCTTGTTTTTTTCGGAGACTTCCCAGATTGATTCTTCTGGAAAAATTTCTGGGAAAAGGTGCCAGTCTTTAACTCCGGTGGTCAGCTGAGAATTTTTCTCAAGGTTTTTCTTATGCGTCTCTCTGGCAACATTAATTGCAGGAAACAGAAGTGCAAACAACAAACCGACCAGACAAATCACGACAAAAATTTCAACCATCGTTACGCCATTATGCTTCTTCACGGAAATTCTCCTTTTCTTGCTTGGTGATGAAGTAAACCTGCGTTAGCAAGAGTGTGCAGATTTTTTGTACAGTGGCTTTATATTATACTATTTATTGTTAATGTCAAGTGTTTTGGCGGAATAAAATATGCTAAAATAATATATATGAAAAATCAGGAAATTGCCAAAATATTTTTTCAGATTGCAGATTTTATGAAAATGGAGGGTATTGCTTTTAAACCTCAGGCATATATTAAGGTTGCTTTGAATTTGGAATCTTTAAATGAAGATGTTGGTGAAATTTATAAAAAAGATGGATTAAATGGTTTGCAAAAAATTCCAGGAGTTGGAAAAGGTTTAGCTGAAGCAATTGAAGAATATTTAAAAAAAGGTAAAATAAAAACTCTTGAAGATTTTAAGAAAAAGTCTCCTATTAAACTTGACCAGCTTTTAAATGTAGAAAGCCTAGGTCCTAAAAAAATAAAAGTTTTATATGAAAAATTGGGAATTAAGAATTTAAAAGATTTAGAAAAGCAAGCAAAAAAGCATAAAATCGCAGAGCTTGATGGATTTGGTGAAAAAGCAGAGCAAAATATTTTGCAAGGAATTGAATTTTTAAAAACCGCTTCTGGGCGCCTTTCATTGGGAATAGTTTTACCAATTGCTAGAGAAGTTATAGAAAAATTAAGATTATTGCCAGAAGTAAAGCAAATATCTTTAGCTGGTTCTTTGAGGCGTAGAAAGGAAACAATAGGAGATGCTGATATTTTGGTGGCTTCAGATAACCCCAAACCAATTATGGACTATTTTATAAAGCTTGATGGTGTAGAAAAAGTTTGGGCAAAAGGTGATACAAAAGCATCAGTTCGTATGAAAATGGGTTTTGATATGGATTTACGCGTAGTAAAAGAAGAGAGCTTTGGATCTGCTTTACAGTACTTTACAGGATCAAAAGAGCATAATATTGCCACTCGCAAGATTGCTATTGAACAAGGCCTAAAATTAAGCGAATACGGGCTTTTTAAAAGAGATAAACCAATTGCTGGCAAGACTGAGGAGGGTATTTATAATGCTTTGGGGCTTAGTTTTATTGAGCCAGAATTAAGAGAAGACGGCGGGGAAATAGATGCAAGTTTAAATGGTAAGTTGCCCAAATTAGTAAAGCTTACAGATATAAAAGGAGATTTGCATTGTCATTCAAATTGGGACGGAGGTGAGGATAGTATTGAAGAAATGGCAGAATCAGCAATTAAAATGGGCTATGAATATTTAGGAATTTCAGATCATACTAAGTTTTTAAAAATTGAAAATGGCTTAGACGAAAAACAACTTTTAGCTCAAAAGTTGGAAATTGAAAAATTGAATAATTTATTGAAAATTAAAAATTGTAAATTAAAAATTCTTCATGGGTGCGAGTGTAATATTATGAATGACGGAAGTTTGGATATTAAAGATGAAGTTTTAGAAAAATTAGATTATGTAATTGCAGGGCTTCATTCAAGCTTAAAAATGTCAAAAAAAGAAATGACAGAAAGATTGATTAAAGCAATGAAAAATCCAAATGTAGATATAATTTCTCATCCCACAACAAGATTGCTTGGTAAGAGGGAAGAAGCACAATTAGATTTCGATAAGATTTTAAAAGTAGCCCGTGAAACTGGCACAATTCTGGAAGTAAATTCTTCTCCAGAACGACTGGACTTAAATGATTTTTATATTCGTAGGGCCAAAGCCGAGGGCGTAAAAATGATAATAAATACAGATTCTCACCAAAAAGAACAATTAAATTTAATGGAGTATGGAGTAAGTATGGCTCGCCGTGGCTGGGTAGAAAAACAAGATATAATAAACACTTTGCCAGTTGAAGAATTATTAAAAAATTTAAAACATAAATAATATGCCAAGAGAGAAATCTGTAGGAGCTGTAATATTTCGTAAGCAAGATAATAAAACATATTATTTACTTTTAAAATATACAGCTAAACATTGGGATTTTGTGAAGGGGCATATTGATGAAGGTGAGATAGATATGCAAACTCTTGCAAGAGAAGCAGATGAAGAAACTGGAATTAAAGATCTTAAAGTAATAGAAGGGTTTAAAGAAATTCACAAGTATTTTTTTAAACAGTATAAAGATAAAATGACAAAAGAAGATTTAAAAAAAGGTAAGCCTGTTTGGGTTTTTAAGCTAGTTAATTTTTATTTAGCAGAAAGTAAAACTAAGGATATAAAACTTTCAGAAGAACATCAAGATTATAAATGGCTTAAATATGAAGAGGCGCTAAGGCTGGTAACATTTAAAAACGCTAAAGAGCTTCTTAAAAAAGCCAATGATTTCTTAATAAAAAATAAAATTTAAATAAAATAAAAAAATCGCACGAGTGTGCGATTTTTTTCTGTTTTTATTTAGCTGTTACTGATTCTACAATCTTTTTGAAAATTTCTGATTGCTTTTCTGCTAATTGAGATAATATCTTTCTATCTATTTCAATTTTATTGTCTTTTAAGGCTTTGATGAATCTGCTGTAATTAATTCCCAAAGGTCTTACAGAGCCATTAATATGAGTATTCCAAAGTTGCCTGTTGGTTCTTTTTTTGGCTTTTCTATCACGAAATGCATAAGTCCATGCATGGCGTAAAGCATCTTTAGCTAACTTAAATTTATTTTTTCTACCCCATTGAAAACCTTTGGCATGTTTTAATAAATGCTTTCTATGTTTTCTAGCTGATGTTGATTTTTTTACTCTTACCATATTTTTATATTTAAACTTTTAATTGTAAATATCTTCTTAATCTTTTAATTTCACCCTTAGAAACTAAAATCATTTTACGACCCTTTCTCTTTGATGCACCAGTTTTTTTGGATCTATAGTGATTTTGCCCAGAAGCTCTTCTTAAGATCTTTCCAGTTTTGGTGACTTTAAATCTCTTTAAAAATGCTTTTTTTGCTTTCATATTTTTATTTCACTGCTTGTGACAGTTAAGTTAATATTATTGTTTTGATATTATCATTGTAAAACCATTTGGCTCTCTTTTTAATTCTCTTTCTAGTTTTATGGGGATTTGTTTTTGCAAAGTATCAATAAAAATTTGGACTTTTGTTTTAGCGAATTCTCCCATTGCTTTTTCTCTACCACGAAGAACTAAAACCACTTTTATTTTGTCTCCTGCTTCAATAAATTTCTTTGCTTGATTAACTTTAATTTCAATATCATGGGGGGAAATTTTAAATCCAAGCTGTATTTCTTTTAATTCAGATTTATTTTTTGTTTTAGTCTTTCGTTCTTTTTTCTGTAAAGAATAAAGATATTTCCCATAATCTCCGATTCTACATACTGGTGGTTCAACTTTTTCTGTAACTTGAATCAAATCTAATGATTTAGATTTAGCTAAATCAATTGCAGAAAAGATATTCATTATGCCAAGCTGTTCTCCTGTTTCAGAAATCACTCTTACTTCTTTTGATCTTATGTAATTGTTGATTAAAACTTTATTTTGCAATTTATGAAAAATTTAATTATTTTGTGGAAGTGCCGAGATTGAACTCGGGTCCAGAAGTTATTTAAAAATAAATCTACAAACTTATTATACTTTTTTGTTCGAGCAATAAATAGAAAGTAAAAGAAATTTTTATTGCCTTATCTCCTTGATTTTGATAACTTCTCGGAGATGGAAGTTATCTATCCTAATAATATAACACCTTTGACCCATTTATTAGGAGTCAATGGCAAAGATGGCATTAAGCGTATGCTAATGCTGGTTGTCGATTAAATAAATTGGCAACTATTAGTTTTCTTAAGGATTTACGAGGCTCAAGAGCTCGGTTTGCATTATTTTTAAAAGTGCAACTGTCGAAACTTACACTCCCTATTTTGATAATTCGCGATTAACTTCGCGCTCTACATCTCTATTTTTTATCTTTTCTTTTTTATTGTATTTTTTCTTTCCACGAGCTAGGGCGAATTCAATCTTTATCCTACCATTTTTATCATAAACTTTCAAGGGGATAAGGGAAAATCCCTTTTCTTTTACCTTGCCTTGTAGATAATTGATTTCTTTTTGATTTAAAAGCAGTTTCCTTGTTCGTTCTGTGTTGTATTCTGGTTGTGTATTATTGGGTTGATATGGTGGTATTTTTGATCCAATTATATTTGGCTCTCCTAATATGTTGAAAACTACATAAGATCCAGTTAAAGTGATGTGCCCGTTTCTGATTGATTTTACTTCTTGACCAAGTAAAATAAGACCTGCCTCAAATTTTTCAAGGATTTCATAATCATAGTAAGCTTTTTTATTTTCAGAGTAGGTTTGATTTTTCATAATTCTATAATATCATATTACTACAAAAATTACTATTTACAATATAAAGAATAGTGATATAATAGTTTTAGTTCTTTGACTAATCTATTGGTGATTGGTCGAAATTAGATTTCACTCAATATAGAGAGGTAAATATGTCGGGAAGCAAGTTTAAAGGGTTGAAAGATAAATTATTTGGCTCTCTTGATGAACAAAAAAAGGACATTCTTATTTTGTGGGTTGCTAAAAGTTTTGGTAAAAGGTTTAGCAGTTTGAGGTGTTTAGAATCTCAAATAGGCACAAAAGAAATCTTTGGGTTTCTTCATAAAGAGATTTTTGGATTTTGGGCGGATACAATCACGGATATGCAAGATGTAATGAAAAGGAGCGAGGAAATTAAGATAATTTTGTACGAGAAAGCATATATATTAGCTGAATTTGAGGAATCTCAGAAGCCTAAAGTCAAAACTAAAACACAATCTAGGCCTCAGGAAAAGGTTTATCCTGAAATGCCTTATAATTTACAGCTGACGAATAAAGATGCTGGCATAGTTTCTGTAACTGTACATGCATGGCGACAATTTTGTGATCGTTTTTGTAGAAAACATAAAACTCTAAATCAAAATAGGGTTGCTGAATTACTAAAGGAATCTTTCTCGCGCGCTAGGCAAGTTAGATTAAAAAGGGGTAAGGATATCCAGCGATTGATCGCCAACAAAGGCGTTTTGGTGGATTATTTTTTTGACCATAGGATAGACTGCAGATTCGTTGTGCGTCTCGAGGAGTCAATAATCCTTACGGTTGAGCATCCATTTTAGTTTTAGAATTTATTCTCCCAGTATTTGCTGGGAGTTTTTTATTTTTTATATTTAACATGAAATAATTATCCACAGAGATTTTTTGTGAAAGTCTTGACTTAAGGGCTTGTTTGAGATATACTTAAATTGAATTAATAAGATATCTTTTGATATCTTTTTAAGTAAAGTCAGAAGTATTTTAAGCGTATTTTAATTAAAAATATATGAGTACTATTACAAATACAGAGACGGAATTAGCACCTAAAAAAGATTTATTTATAGACAAGTCAAAAGTTAAAAAAATGCTCCCAGCTGTGGTCTTAGCTACAACATTTTATTATTCTTCAATATTTACTATTGGTTTGATATTGGGATATTTAGCTACAAGATTATATTGCAAAAAAATGGGCATTGATGAGGAAAACGGAGATAAAATATTTTTTGATGTTGGTAAAAAATGGACAATACACTTGCATCATTGGATAATGGGGGTAATTGTTATTGGTTTTATATCGTTAGCTGGCTGGACTCATGAAATACCTGTATTTTTGTGGGGATCTTTATTCGGCATGATGTTTCAAGATATATACGATTATAATGATTGGCACGAGGTTCTGATAAAAAAGGAGATTGTGAATAATTAGAATATTTATTTAAAGGCGCGCAACACGCGCTTTTAAATTGTTGTAAATATGATAAAATAAATAATTGGAGAGTTAGTCTAATGGTAAGGCAATGGTTTCGAAAACCATGGGGAGAAATCCCTCTGCAGGTTCGAGTCCTGCACTCTCCGCTTAAATTAAGTATTTAAAAATTAAATTTAACAATTATTTTATGCAAAAGAATATAATTTATAAAAAAGAAAAAAGTAATTTTTTTAAATTCTCATATATTGATTGGATTAAGGGGTTTTCAGTTGGTAAGAAATTAACAATTATTATGTTTTTTATTTTATTTATTTTGCTTTTTGAATTATTTAATTTTTGGATTGCCATGAAAGTTACTTCTGGTATTCGTAGTTATGTATATAATGAAGGTTTATATTCAAAAGGGCAAAAAGAAGCTTATAGTAGTCTTATTAAATATTATACTAATTTTAACGAACAAGATTATATTAATTTCATAAATTTATTAGAGATTTATCCTCTTGGGGCAATGAACTTTAGGCTAGAATTAAACAAAGATAATCCAAATTATAGTATTCCCATAGAAATGATGGCAAGACAAGGGCAAGATCCTAATGATTTTAATAACACAATTTGGCTTTATAGATGGTTTAAGGATATTAGCTATATGAAAGAAGCTGTAAAAGTTTGGGAACAAGCTGATGCAAAGGTTTTGGAGTTTAGAGATGTTGGTAATAGAATTCATAATCTTGTTAATAAATCATATAATAAAGATAATGCAGAAGAAGTTGTTTTAAGGTCTAATGAATTATCAAAATTAATACAAGAAGCAGATTATATTAATAATCAACTTACAGAAATTGAAGATAATTTCTCTAGAGTTTTAGGTGAGGCATCTAGGGCTATTGCCAATATTTTGTTAGCAATTTCATTAATTTTGGGAGGATTTATTGGAATTTTCGTATTATTTGTATCTGTTATTATATCTAAAACCTTAGTTCAAGTTGATAATGCAAAAAGCGAATTTGTATCTTGGGCGTCTCATCAACTTCGCACCCCAATTACTTCAGTAAAATGGAGGTCTGAAATGTTATTGCAAGAGAAAACAGGGCTTTTAAATGAAAAGCAGAAAAACTATGTGAAAGAGATATATTATGGTAATGAGAGAATGATAAAATTAGTTAATAATTTATTAAGTACTGCTCATATAGAAATGGGTAAATTCAGAATTAGTCCACGGCAAGTTGATGTTAAAGTTTTAATCCAAGATATTATTAGAGAGCAACAGCCAGAAATTGAAAAGAAAAATCATACGATCAATGTAAATGAAAATAATTCAATACCTACAATATTTTCTGACCCGGTTTTACTTACAGTTATTTTCCAGAATTTACTTTCAAATGCTATTAAGTATACAAATCAAGATGGTCAGATAGTGTGCAATATGGATGTAATAAATAATAAATTACTTGTTGAGTTTAGAGATAACGGTATAGGTATTCCAGAAGCTGAGCAGAAAAGAATTTTTGAGAAAACATATAGAGCTAGCAATGCTCTTGAGAAAAGCTCTGAAGGTAATGGTTTGGGTATGTATATTATTAAGGGAATGATTAAAGTTTTAGGTGGTAAAATTTGGTTTAAAAGTAAAATTAATGAAGGTACGTCATTTTATTTAGAATTACCATTAAGTATTTCAGATAAGAGTAAATGAGTTGCAGTGAGAGATTAATTATGTTAAATTTAGTATATAAAATTAAAAATAAAATAATAAAATCATGAATCTAATTTCTAAAAATATTATTACAGCTGTTATTATCTTTTTTGTTTTAGGTGGGATTTTTAGTTTAATTTATGTTCCATCAACTCAGCTTGAGTCAATACCGATTTCTCAATTGGTGTTAGATATTAATGCAGAAAAGATAAAAAAAATTGAGGTACTTGGCAATGAAATTACGATAAATTATTTAGATGATAAAAAAGTAACATCTTCTAAAGAGTCAAATTCAGTAATTACAGATTTCTTATTGGGCTTGGGCGTAGATAGTACAAAATTGCAAAAAATTGAAATCAATGTTATTACTCAAAAAGAGAGTATTTGGTCTTGGCTTTTGCCAATTTTGATTTATGGAATTTTGCCACTTTTAGTCATTGGATTTTTCTTTTGGACGATGATAAAACAAGCAAAAACTGGAGCTATGCAAACTTTTGATTTTACAAAAGCTAGAGCTAGAATTTTCGGGGCTGAAGGACATAATAAAGAAAAAATTACTTTTAAAGAAGTTGCTGGATTGAAAGAAGCAAAAGAGGAGCTTGTTGAAATCGTGGATTTTCTAAAATTTCCAAAGAAATATTTAGCAATGGGTGCTAAAATTCCAAGAGGAGTTTTGCTTTTAGGTGGTGCTGGTGTTGGTAAAACTTTATTAGCTAGAGCTACAGCTGGAGAAGCTAATGTACCATTTTTTTCAATTTCTGGCTCTGAATTTGTGGAAATGTTTGTTGGTGTGGGATCTGCTCGTGTAAGAGATTTATTCTCAACTGCCAAAAAAGCTTCGCCATCAATAATATTTATTGATGAATTAGATGCAATTGGTAGGCATAGGGGTGCAGGGATTGGAGGAGGGCATGATGAAAGAGAACAAACATTAAACCAAATTTTGGTTGAAATGGATGGCTTTGAAAGAGAGACAGATGTAATTGTTATGGCAGCAACTAATAGGGGGGATATTTTAGATCCAGCACTTTTGAGGCCAGGTAGATTTGATAGGAAAATTATTTTAGATCCACCAGATGTTCATGGAAGAGAAGAAGTCTTAAAAATTCATGTAAAAGGTAAACCTTTAGCTGAAAATGTGAATCTTGTAGAAATAGCAGAAAGAACTCCAGGTTTTTCTGGAGCAGATATTGCGAACTTAGCAAATGAAGCAGCTTTGTTGGCTGCAAGAAGAAATAAGGTGCAGATTTATCAAACAGAATTTTTAGAATCTATAGAAAAGGTTTTGCTTGGTCCTGAAAGAAAATCTCATGTCCTTTCTAAAAAAGAAAAGGAAATTGCAGCTCATCATGAAGCAGGTCATGCTTTAGTATCTTCTTCTATTTCCGGCACAGAACCAGTAAGAAAAATTTCGATTATTTCTCGTGGCATGGCAGCTGGTTATACGTTGCAAGTACCTTCGGAGGAAAATAAAATGCGTACTAAAAAACAATTTGAAGCTGAGATGGCAACTTTGCTTGGAGGGTATTGCGCAGAAAGAATTATTTTTGGTGAAGTCACAACTGGTGCTTCAAATGACTTGAGTCGCGCTTCAGAGCTTGCTAGAAGGTTAATTAAAGAATTTGGAATGTCATCTTTAGGGCCAATTGTTTTTGGAGAAAAAGAAGAATTAGTATTTTTGGGTAAAGAGATTTCAGAACAAAGAAATTATTCTGAAACAGTAGCAAATAAAATTGATTTAGAAGTAGAAAAGTTTATAAGAACAGCAGAAAAAACAGCTACAGATATTTTAGCTAAAAGAAAAGAATTGCTTACTAAAATTGCCAAAACTTTAATAGAAAAAGAGACAATTGAAAGAGAAGAATTTGAAAAAATAATGAACACAGCAAACAGCAAAACCAAAAAATAAATTAAAAGAAGTAATTCAAAAGACGAGTCAAAATTGGCTCGTTTTTTGGTTGACACTTGACATAGGTCTTATAATTAAGTTATAGTATTTAGTGCGCATTAAAGGCACATTTTTGTAATTTGGCGGTCGTAGCCAAAAGATTTTAAAAGTTTAAAGTTTTTTGGCTATGACTGCCAAGTGTTTGGTGACCCTCTAGCGATTTCGAGTTTGGTGAATGCTCTATGAAAGGAGAATGCGCCATGTCTCTCGTGTTGGAATTCGTGTCGTGCGTCGTTAAGAATCTCGTTAACGTTCCCGAGGATGTCATGGACGGCTGGGTACAAAACCCCAAGGCCTTGCAAGATTCCTTGACCAATGCTCTTTGCCCGCCCAAAAAGGAACCGGAGTTGCTTCGACTGCTGAAGTCGGTGGTCGTCAGTGGTGCCACGAAGTTTGTCGCCAAGGACCGCCTCAGGTCGTGCAATGTAGGCTGGACGGGCCACAACTTCAAAAAGTTGTTCCTCGAGAAGGTCGAGGAAAACGTTCCCGAAGCCAAGCTGGCTGTCAGTTGGCTGGAACGAAATTCGTTTGACGTCCCAATCCTCACTGAGCTGGGCGACAAGGCCGAGGTCAAGCTGTCTTATTTGTTCGATCTGCTTGCAAAGCAGTCGAATGGCGAGGACGGCGTTTTGTTGACCAACGGCTGCGCGAACATTTTCTATGTTTGTGGCGTCGATGGCAACATCTGGCCAGTGGACGCGTTCTGGTACTCCGATGTTCACTCGTGGTTCGTCGAGGCCTGCTCGGTAGAGCTTCTGGATAGGTGGAACGGTGGTTTCCAGATTTTTTTCCGTTATTTTTGAAACTTAGAGCGTCGGTCGAGTCATGCCGAAGTGCTCTGAAAGTTCGTAGGCCTGGGTGGGAGAAATTGCGAATCAAATCGCTAAATCTTCCACTCGGGCTTTTTTATTTTTAGAAAATTTTTTAATTTGGTTTTTTTGAGAATTTAGTTTATAATAAATTATTAGTAAAAATATTTTTTAAAAATA
>CAINWR010000034.1 GCA_903854535.1 Candidatus Staskawiczbacteria bacterium
ATATATTCACCTAAATTATATACTTTTTATTAAGTCGTATTATAAAACCAACTGCAGATAAATTTTAAAAACAACAAAAAACCCACGACCGAAGTCGGGGTTTTTTGCTTTCTTAGAGCCAATCCCTGTCTGCCGGCAGGCAGGCACAAGAAAGGCTAAGAGAAGAAGAGACTAGTAAGCAACTCTCTGTGAATCTGTTGGAATATTCTTGATTAAGTAATCATTATTCCAATCAGTTACAGATGTTGATGATGCGTCGTGTGAGTTGTCTGACACATCAGACCATACAAATGTTGCACCTGTACCAGCAACTGCTGTGTAGTCATCTGGGGCAACATATCCAAGACCAGAGCTTGCAATATTTGTAACAATGTAATCAGTATTTATTGTAGCTGATCCTCCAATGGTTGCTTTGACAAGATATGTCTTAGCTCCACTGATTTGTTGTTCGCTTGTTGTTACAAATGTAAATGTACCAGATCCTGCTCCACCAGTGAATCCGCTTGCTGCTTCTGTGCTACAAGGAATTTCTAAGTTTGTGTCAGCATCGTACAATTTTATAGCATTGGCTGCGATTGTTGGGTTAGCTGTTTTTGTACCTGCTAAAATAATTTTCTTCCAAGCAATTGTTCCTGTTCCATTTGAAGAAACTGTGAATTTAGCAATTGTGTTTGCTGAACCAACTTGCAATAATCCTGATGGCAATGCTACAGGTGTTATTGTTGGAACTGCTGCGTAAGCATACAAAGCATTTCCTGCACCTGTGCCAATTGTCATATCAGCTTGTACTCCTGTTGAAGAAGCAATGGCTTCAGAATCTGCACCAAGAGTAACTGTTATGTTTTCTCCTGTTGTACCAGCTCCTGTACCAATTGACCCCATTTCCAAGTTAACTGTCAAAACTTTAGCACTTGATGTTCCTGGCATTACTTTTACTGAACCTGTTCCAGATGTTGGAAGGTTAAATACAACTGTAGATGCTCCAGAAGCAGATGCTATTGTTGTTGTGCCATCTTTCAAAACTACATTATTAACAGTTGTTGAACCTGCTAAAGTAAATGTTAATTTAGCAATGCTATATGCATCGTTAATAGCTGTAAATTTGAAGGCTGCTGCTGCAACTGTATTTGGCGTACCAGATCCTTGAGGGGTATCAGCAACAAGTTGAGCTACTGCTGTTGAAGCTGTATCTTTTGTTCCTGTAAAGGTACCTGCATAGTATGAAATTGTTTGTCCATCTGTTGCAGATGTAGCTGCTGATTGAGCAGACAAAGCAGTTAAACCAGTGATAGTTGTTGTTGCTTTGATTGAGTTGTTTGAATCAATTGTTGAACCAATTGTAGCGTAAATTTCAACTGGTACTGTAGCGTTTTTAGCTAAAGTAAAGTTATTAACTGACCAGCTATTTGAAGTTGCTGAACTGATTGTTGATTTTGTTGTTGTTGTGTTTGTGCCATATTTGACATAAACATTTGACAAATCAACATAGCTAAATGTTGAACCAGATACTGCTGTGAAGTCAACAGAAATTGTGTGAATGTTGACATCTTCAGAGCTGTTTCCTACTAAGTTGTATGCAGCCAATTTGTATCCTGTTTGAGGAACAACTGTTGATTGGTTTGCATAGTTTCCTTGTTTGGCAAGAGAGATTGTCCCTTGTCCAACTGTAACTTGGTTACCAGAAACATTTGCTGAAGGCACATTGATTCTTCCATAAGAAACTCTTCTTTCAGCATTGCTTGAACCTGTAGATAATGTGGCTGTGATTTTATCACCATCTGTTACAGCGTTTGTACCATCATTATCAAATAAATCTGCTCTAACTTCTACAACTGCTGGTGATCCAGGAGTTACAATAAAGTTAGTTGAGAAAGATGTTCCTGTAGAAGCTGGATTCAAAGTTGTTGTTGAACCAACTTGTGATCCATTTACCATAATTCTTCCGTTTCTCAATGTTGATGTTTCTGCAACATCTCCTGATGTTACGTGAGTGAAGTCAACTAAAAGTGTTTCTACTTTTATTGGTTCACCATTGGCTTTGAATGTGTATTTTGCTAATACTACATCTGAAGCTGCGTTAACAACAGTTCCTGATGGAGAATCAGTTGCTTTTTCAACTGTCATTGCTCCAGAGTTTACTTGGATTGTCTCAGTTGTAGCTGCAACTCCTGTTGCTGTAACATTTACTCCATATTGTGAATCTGTAACTTCTATGTCTGCAGCTGTTCTTAATGACATCTGTACATAGTAGCTTGATCCTCCAATTACATCAGCTAAAACTTTAACATTTCTGCTTCCAGTTGTTAAGGTTTTGCTTAATGTGAAAGTAACATATTTATCAGCATCTAATTCTGCTGTTGCTACTTGTGTTCCATCAACAAACAAGCGGAAATTTTTGATATCTGCTGAATTGATAGAGTTAATTTGTCTTAAAGCTAATCTTGTGAAAGTAACATCTCTATTACCAACACTGAATGTTGATTCCCAAACTCTTACATCATTTTCAGGATCAGTTGTTGTTGCTGAAGAAGGCAAAGCTGTGCCAACTGCAACTGTAGCTAATGTTGCTGAAGATAATGAGAATAAGTTTCCTGAAACTGGTGTTCCAGAAACTGTGCCAGATGATAATGTTACTCCTGTCAATTGTACTCCTACAGATTCTCCTGCTGCTCCTGCAATTGTTGATTTAACTGTAAGGACTTTTGAACCTGTAACAGCTAAATTCAATCCAGAGAAAGTAATTGTGCTTCCTCCTGATACTGAAGCTGAGTCTGTTAATCTTACAGCTCCATCAAATAAATAAACATTTGAAAGAGTTGTATCTGCTGAAACTCCAATTCTCTTTAATGTTACTGCTGTAACTGTTCCTGTCCCTGTTAATTGGAATTTAGCTAAAGTTGTTAATCCTTGGTTTACAACCAATGGACTTCCAGCTGGGTTATCATAAGCTAATGCTACTGATACTGTTCCTGTTGGGGTAACTACTGGAGGTTGTCCTGGAGTTACTACTGTTCCACCGGCTAAAATTTGATTTAATCTTGCTCTTGTCATAGGACCTACCTGACCTGCAGGTGTCATCCCATTTTCTGCTTGGAAAACTCTAACAGCAACTAAAGTTCTTGGACCAAAGTATGTTGTTTCGTTTCCAGGTGATCCTGCTCCTGTTGTAGCAACTTGTGTTGTTGGGCTCATGTTCAAAATTGCTTGCAAGCATTTTACATCAGAACCAACAGCTCCAGTTGTCATATTTCTGCTGAATGTTATTCCAGCACAAACTGCAGGGACTCCAGCGCCTGTTGTGGTTGTAGTTGTTGTTCCTTGTAAGGTTGACAACTGAGCCATCAAAGCGTTGATTTGAGCTTGCAATTCTTCAACTGTTAAAGCTGAAGTAGAAATAGGAGCAATTACTGCGACCAATGTCAATGCGACAATGGTTTTTATAATTGTTTTTCTTATATTCATTTTAGTATAATTTTTGAAAATTATTTTAATTTTTTGATTTAAATAAGTCTAATTTTCAATAACTTATATAAACCGTTATTTCTCGTCGTGTCGACCAATTCCACCTTCTTTGCGCACATCTTTTTAGGGACTGCAAGCAATTAATATCAATTTGATAAAAGAAGGGCTATTTATTGTTTTACGTAATAACAACAAATAGACGACTTATCGATATTCTCGATGATTCTAAGGTCTCCCTTAGAACAAAAACTTTCTGGCAAAAATCTTTGTTCTAAGGGTTACGCAACCTTTTTAATTATTTGTTAATATTTTCTCAAATGCCTCTAAATACTTTTCTTCTTTAAATAATTCTTTTATTTCAGTTAAACTTATTTCTTGCTCTTTTGTTAAACTTGAATTTTCAAGAGCTTTTATTTCTTCTTCTACTATAGTTTTATATAAGACTCCTGATGCTTCTTGAATATTTGATCCACCAATTTTATCTAACAATACTGCATTGTCATTAATCATTTTGACTTGATAAGCAAAGTTTTTAATTGATTTTGGATCTTTCTTTACTGCACTTATTAATTTCTCTGTAGCTTCTGCAATACTTGCTTGAAATTCTGTCATAGCAAAAGCCATATTTTCTGATTTATTACCTTTTACTATTACTGCTAAATCTTCAAGTCTTTTGTTGGCAGTATTAAAATTATATTTTGAAGATTCATTATCTGTAAAAGCTGTTTGTACCTTTTCAGTAACTCTTCTTACGGAAAATAAAGTATCGCCAGGAACTGCATTTTGTGCTAACCCTACAACCCCAAATACAGCTACCATCATCACAGCAAAGGAATAAGCTAATTTTGTTTGTAATTTGAAAGAATTTAAGATATTGAAAAATTCAGATACTTTGCTTAATACGGAAACTTTTGCAAAATTATTTTCAAAATTATTTGATAAAATATTTTGTTTAGTCAAAGCTACCCATTCTTGAGATGGTCTGATATCGGAAAGTTTATTTAATTTTTCTATAAGTTGTTTTTCTGTCATTTTAAAGCCATTTTAGGCTGATTATTACTATGACGATAAATATGCTGTTTTATTACAAATTAAGCTTCTTCAATTTTTCCTTTCAGCTCATCTTTCAAATATTTAAGCCCCCTATGAAGCATTACTCTCACTGTACCAGCAGGTTTATCTACAAGCATAGCTATTTCTGGCACATCCATACCATCTAAATAATGCCAAATTATTATATCTTGATAATCAGCTTTTATATTTTGCAAAGCTGATTTAATCAACTGCACATCAGAGCTCAAAATTGCAGATTGATGTATATTTGTCCTATTATCTGGTATTTTAGGAAATGTCTCATCTGATACAAATTTTACCTTACCTTTGTCCCTATAATGATCAACAACAGCATTGCTTGCAATTCTATATAAAAATGCCTTAGGGTTTATAATGTCTGATTGCTTAATATAAGACTCCCAACCCTTAAGAAAAACCTTAGAAGTGATATCTTCTGCTGTCTCCTTAGAGCTAACTTTTAAGTAAACAAAACGGTATATCTTCTCGATATATTGATCATAAATAGAGCTAAATTGTGCTTTTTTATCTTCCATCAGTTATAAGTTAATTATATCACAATATAGACGATAAGTCAATAAATTTGAGACTATTTTATGCAATATGTCCTATCACTAATTATTATGTCCTATTAGTGTATATGGGACATATTAGGACAATTGAACTGTCCTATTATCATTTCCCGACACCTGATAAAATATCTTATTCCACTCACCAACTCTTACCACCACACCACTACTAAGCAACCCATCTAAATCCCTTCTTATAGTTCTTTTGGTTATATTTGGTAAAAACCTTATAATATCTGAAACTTGAGCTTCTTGATTGTTTTTAAGTATTTCTATAATTTTCTTTTGCCTTTCTGTTAATTCTTTATCATTTTTGTTGTTTTGAACTTCCGATCTTTGAATTTCAGGATTTGTTTGTAATTTATGGTTTGTGATTTGCGAACTATCAATAGATATTGAATTTCTAAGATTTGGCTTTTGCAAAATTTCTTTTTTTAATTCAATATACTCTTTAGATATAATTAAATAATTCATTTGATCTAACCATCTTTGAGTTTTGGCAATTTCTAAATAACTTAAAAAAACATCAATATCAATTATAAGTTGATTTGAATCTTTATCTTTTTGTAAAGAAACCCAACCATCAGTTCCTAAAACCAAAGACAGTTTTTCCATTATATCTAAAACCTTTTCTTTGGCTTTATTTTTAATTGGATCTTGTTCTGGAAAATATTCCAAAATTTTATAAGCAACAGATGATATTTTTATAAATCTTTCTTCCATAATATTTTTTTGATATCATCTAATTTACCAAAAATAAAATCAAAAGTCAAAGTACATTTCCCTCTTTATAAAATTAAAGAGTATTTTTTTATTATAACATATTTATCAAAATATCTATATGTGAATAACTGTAAAATAAAACAGCCTTTGAGCTGTAATGTGATTTTATTTTCCAGTTACAAATTGACCACAAGCACCTTTGATATCTTGACCAAATTTATATCTCTGTACAAAATTTATCTTAGCTTTTTTGAGAATTTTTTTAAACTCTTCTATTCTATTCCTACTAGATGCTTGAAATTTACCTGTTGTATTATATTCAATCAAATTTAAAAAATATAATTTTCTTGCCCCTCGAAGCCTTGGCGAAGTGGGGTTTCTAAATAATCCTGCCAATTCTTTAGCGCAATCATCTGTGTCATTTATATCTTTTATCAAAACATATTCAAACATTACCTTTCTTTTAGTTTTTAAAATATAATTATCAACTGCTTTTAAAACCTCATCTAATGAATATCTTTTGTTTATAGGCATTAATTTACTTCTTAATTCATTATTTGGTGCATGCAAAGAAATAGCTAAATTTACTTGAAGCCCACTATTTGCTAATTTTTCTACACCTTCAATTATTCCACAAGTAGAAATTGAAATATTTCTTATGCTAATATTAAAAGCATTTGCGTCATTTAAAACTTTAATTGCTTTTAAAACATTATCATAATTTAAAAATGGCTCCCCCATACCCATAAAAGTCACATTGGTCACTCTAAATGGTGAGCGGTCCGACCGCTCACCATTTTTTAAATAACGATTGAAAAGGATTACTTGCTCTAGAATTTCATCTGCTGTTAAATTTCTTATAAATCCCATTGTGCCAGTTGCACAAAAAGCACAATTCATTGGACAACCAACTTGGCATGACACGCATACGGTATTGCGTCCATCCTCATGCCTCATTAAAACAGTTTCTATTTCAAGGCCGTCTTTTAGTTTTATCTTAGACTTTATAGAATCTCCATTTTTGGAAACCAAGCTTTGGGCTTCTATATATAAAGGGCATTCTTTGTTCAATCTTTCACGCAATTCTTTTGAAAATGAAGTTGCTTGATTCCAATTATCTATAAATTTTACAAACACAAAATCTCTTGCTTCCTTTAAGCGATACTTTGGTTCATTTTGCAAAACTTCCTCTAAATTTTCTAAATCCATAAAATTATTTTATCTTACGACTTTTTACATTTTTTTGCAAAGAAAAAGTGGACTCTGCTCTGGAGCAGCAAAATCCACTAACTATCGCTCTGTAACTTGGCTATTATTGTGATAGTTGTCCCCACCTATCTCTAGATTAGGTTAGCCTTATCGTTAAGCCTACGATTTAGCAGTTATCACAATAGCTGGCAAAGGCTTTCCAGCTTTTTTGAGGCACCCGCTCAGAAGCTCCAGTTCTGGGTGCCATCTACCTTCCATTGAGCGCGATGACCTCTTTGGAGAACGCATCCTCCGGTGAAAAGCCAGGTTTTGGGGGCATGCCGGCCCCAATCTTTGGCAGCTCGCGAATCAACGGGTATCCACCCAGACCCGATCAGCGAGCGTAACGCCCGTAACGAAAAGAACAATAGAGTGGCTCCACAGAGCCACAAGAAAATTGTGGCCTCCATGGCGACCTCCTCTGAAAGTTTACGAAACTTAAAGTATGTTTTTTATCTTACTCGAATTATTTTATAAGTCAAGAGTATTATTCAGTTTTTGGAGTTGGGGTATTTAAAATTATAAAATCTTTGCTATTATCATTTGTATCAATTCCATTTAATCTAGAAATGCTTTTATTTTTTTCTGGATTAGCAGAAAAAGACACTCCCTCAAATAAAATATTATCAAATTCTCCCCATGCAACTGCATCTATAATTTCACCAGTATCTTCTGCGCCTTTCCTTATAGCAACACCATTATTGTCAGAAATATTTTGTTTTGTAGAAATATCAGATGCAATTAAAGCTGAATAATTTTCATCTGTTGAACTTGCCCATAGATAATATTGTTTTGCTAGAATTTTATCCTCAATACCCCAAGATTTTACTGTAGTATCAGAAGAGCTAGTTTTTGATCTTTTGACCAACCTATATTCATCAAGTAAAATATCTATATCATTTGGATTGTAAATCTCTATAAAATCATGAGATTTCTCTTCGCCTTCAATTTGAACTTCATTTATTATTATTGGCAATAATTCTATTGGTGAAGGCAATTCTATTTTTGTAAAAATTGGCTCTTGTGGCAAAAATTCTGAGCAATTATTCTCATTATCTTTTGCTTTTACTTGAAAATAATAAGTTTTTTGATCTTCACCAATAAATTCTTTTACTATTTGCGTGGACATCGGGTGTCCACTTATTTCTTCTTTGACATATTCATGCCAATTTTCAGCAATTGCTGGATCTAAATCATTCCATCTAAAAATATAACTTGCCAATCCAGAGGGTGTAACTGTGCCTAGCAAATCAGTTATTTCAAAATTAATTGAAAAGTTTAAGCTTGTTTGCACGGCAGACAATAAACCAAAAGCAACTTCTGGTGGAGTTGTATCTTTTGGAATTTCTATAACTGGCGGTTCTACAAAAGTAATGTTTTGAACTTTTGGAGTTAGAATTTGAATTTCAAAATCATTAAAATTATTATCTGTATCTTGCTCTAAATTATCAACAATCTTTCTTCCTAGACTTTTTTCTGATTGCGCTAGTAAAGAAGATAAATTTTCAGAGTCAGAAGCTTGTCCAAAGCCAAGTTTATCTGAGATTTCTTGCTTTGGGTTTTTTAAAACCAAAGAATTGTCTTGAGTTAAAGGCTCGTCAAATACAATATCTGCTATATTTTCATATATAGATCCTTGCCTTACAATTAAAAAATAATTATTTGCTAATATTTTTTTGCCTTCAAAATCTGTTTTTGTCACATAGCTTGAATAATTTTCTGCTGTTTTTGTTTTTCTTTGTAAATACCAGTTGCTTAAATCAATATCTATATTATTAGGATTATAAAGCTCGATAAATTCATTATCTCCAAGCAAAATCTCGGAAATTAAAATTTTATCATAAATAATCTCAGCAGGAATTCCACCTCCACCTCCACCACCAGTTATAGGCAAAACAACTGGTTCTATATATTTTATATTCTGATTTCTAGGTGTGGGAATTTGCAATTCAAAATCTAAATTATTTGATCCTATGTTTTGTTCTGAGTCTCCAATCCATTTTCTGCCAATAGTCTTTCCATTTACAGGGTTTAAAGCTGTGTTCCCCCAAAACTCACTTGCTTGTCCAAAGCCCAATAAATCAGAGGTTTCTCTATTGGGATTTTTTAAGATTAAAGAATTATCTTCTGTTAAAGGATTTTTGGTAATAATATCAGCAAAACTAGTAAAATAAAAACCCTCACGGGCAATTAAAAAATAACTCTTAGCATTAATAATTTTTCCAGAAAAAGAATCGCTTGGCACATATGTTGAAAAATTATCAGCTGTTTTTGTTTTCCTTTGTAAGTACCAACCAGTTAAATCTATAGCACTTTCATTTGGATTATAAAGTTCTACAAACTCTTGTTTATCATCACTTTCTCCTGCAATTTGCACTTCAGAAATTAAAATTTGTAAATAATTAGTTTTATTTCTATCAATTTCTACTAATTCTATATCAACTTGCTCATCATCATTATCAGTTTCCTCTTCTAAATCTTTTTCTTCCAACTCTTTTTCATCTTCTAGATCCTTGTCTTCAGGATTTTCTTGTAATTTGTTATTTGTAATTTGTAATTTTTCCGCTAATAAATCATTGATTTTTCTTCTTAAAATATCAATTTGTTCTGCTAAATCATCAAGCTCATCTTGCGAAATTTCATCTGAGGTCCGACCCCAGCCAATTTCTGCGTGATCTGCCTCTTTAGCAACTTCATCTTTTTCTTGTGTAATTTCTTGCAATAATGGATCTTGTGAACTTTGAAGAACAATTTTTTCTAATTTTTGATCTTGAGAATTTACAAGCGAAGCCATAAAAAAACCCGTGTTTTTTGCTATTTCCCAAAGGTCGGGAAAATAATTATAAATAAATCCAGACAACAAAATAGCCAAACAAAACCCAAACAAAAACTTTAAAATCTTTTCTGTTAATTTTCTCATAAAATATTATATTATTATATCATTATTGTAAAATTATACAAAAACATATTCAAAAACCACTTTATTTAAAAGTGGTTTTTACTTTAATTGTTTATCTATTATTTATTCGCTCTTGAAGTAGCAATATTAATTGTTGCATTAGTTCTTGAATTTTAGCTTTGATTTGAATTATGAGTTGTTGCTTATCTAATATTTGTTCTGGTTGTGGTTCTGTTTGATCTGTTTGAGGTTGTTGTGGTTCTTCTGGTTGTGTTTCTGGTATTGGAATGATAGTAGGTTTTACAATAGACGATATGGTTGTGGGGGTTCTACTACCACAAGTTGTAGGTGGTGCAGATATGGAGCTGAGTGTTGTTTCTGAGAGATCTTGGTTTCTGTATTTGATTGTATATACTGCTCCATCGTGTGGATCTGTGTCTTGCCATTGAGTTGATTGTATGTATCCTGAGTTGAGTTCTTGAGGATTGTCTTGTCTGTAGATGTAATATGCTTTGTTACCTGTGAGAGATGATGTGATTGCAAATGCTTGGATTGTGGTTTGATTACATTCTGATGTGTAGGAATCTTGTCTGTTGAGTATTGTGCCATTGTTGGTGAGTGTGCCATCTACTGATAGAGTGTAATG
>CAINWR010000035.1 GCA_903854535.1 Candidatus Staskawiczbacteria bacterium
TAATTAATTATTTTAAAAATGGATAAAAATTCAATAATAAGTTTTATAATAATTGCAATAATATTAATTATAGTTTTTGGGGTAATTTGGTTTGCTTTTAATAATTCAACTAATAGTGAATTAAATCAAACAACAACGCAAGTAGATGAAAAAGTTGATGAGATAAAAGAAGAAGTAAGGCAAGAAGAGAAAGAACCAATAATTGAAGGCAAAATTTCCTCAGACTATGAAATTCAAGGTATGAAAATAGAAGTATTAAAAGAAGGTAGTGGAGTAGAAGCAAAAAATGGTAATAATGTTTTTGTGCATTATACAGGAAGATTGGAAAATGGAGAGAAGTTTGATTCAAGTCTTGATCGTAATGAATTATTTTATTTTGTTTTAGGTAGTGGTAGAGTTATTAAGGGTTGGGAACTTGGCGTGCTTGGAATGAAAATTGGAGAAAAAAGAAAATTAACAATTCCTCCTGAATTAGGATATGGAGATTCTGGAGTTGGAGGAGTAATACCACCTAACGCTGTATTAATATTTGAAGTAGAGCTTTTTAATATCAAATAATATTTAATAAAATCATAAAAACTCATTTGACAAAATGGGTTTTTTATTACATAAATATTGACAATTATCAAAATAATAGTAATATTAAAAATAGTACTTTAGGGGCCGTAGCTCAATGGTAGAGCGACCTAATATAGCAAGTAAAGCTTTTAGCTTATCTAGCAAAACTTGGCATGGATGCTTTTTATAAAATACGAATTCATCCCTCCTGTTTTGCTTGGTAGGTGGTCGATTAGGATAAGTGCGGGGTTCGAGTCCCGTCGGCTCCATTTAACCCGCAATTCTTTAAATGCAAAGGAGATTTACCTTGCCAGGAATACACCTTATCATGTTGCGAAAACATGGAGAAGTGTATGTTTTCGTTTTTGATTACAACAATGCAATTTCAATTTTTGATAAAATAATTGAATTTGCTGAGAACGAAGAATTATCATTTTCTCCAAAAGATGCGCTACAGGTTAGCGCGAGATTAAAGGAGATCGTCCTTGATCATAGCCCATGAGGGCTTTTTGTTTGTAGTTAAATTATCACTCTTGACAAGGATTTGATAATCGAATAATATTAATTATCACTTAATAAGTTAAAGTGATAATTGCTTATGATTTCAGAAAGACAAGAAAAATTATTAACATATCTTATCAAAGAATATATTGATACAGCAGAACCTGTAAGTTCTTTTGATTTAAAAAAAGTAGCAGATTTAGATGTGTCAGCAGCTACAGTAAGAAATGACCTACAAGTGTTAGCAAGAGAAGGATATATAGAGCAACCTCATACTTCAGCAGGTAGAATTCCAACTCAAAAAGCATATAAATATTTTACTGAGAAATTTATTTCTCGCCAAGGTTTTAATGAAAATAAACGTTCAGAGTATGATGAATTTTCAAGTTTTATTTTCAATGAAATAAAGCAAGCTCAAAAACAAATACAAGAAGAGCTTGAATTAGCAGAAAAATTGACTCAGTCACTAAATCAATTCTCAATAACTTTAAGTATAAAACGCTCGTGTCAATTTTCAGAAGAAGATGAACTATTAGATATTTTGAATATTTTAGGAGGAACAAAACCAACTCATAGAGAAAATATAGAAATTATTAAATCATTATTAAAAAAATTTGATATATAAAAATATGACAGATCAAAATTTAAACAACCCAGCCTTCGCTAAAAACTTCAGCGAGGCAAGCGAACAAAAAAAAGAGTGTTGTGGTAATTGCCAGGACTGTGATTGTAAATCTGAAGATATAAAGAAAAAAGCTGATGAATATTTAAATAATTGGAAAAGAGAAAGAGCAGATTTTGTAAATTACAAAAAAGATGAACTAGAAAGAACTTTATCTTTAATAAAACATTCCACAGAAAAATTCGTAGTAAAATTATTGCCAATATTAGACAATTTATATTTAGCACAAAAACATTTATCCGATGATGGCTTAGCCCAAGTAATAAAGCAATTTGAAGAATTTTTAAAAAAAGAGGGAATTGAGCCTATTGAAACTATAGGAAAGCAATTTGACCCAAATTTTCATGAAGTAGTTGAAGAAGTCAGTGGACACCCGATGTCCACGGAATCTGGGATGGTAGTAGAAGAAATGCAGAAAGGATACAAGTTAGGCGAGAAAGTATTAAGACCAGCAAAAGTAATAATTAACAAATAATAAAGAGAAAATATTTAAATTAATTAAAAAAATATGGAAGATAATTTCGAAAACAGTAAACTAGATTTTAATGGAGAATTAATGGACTTAAAACAAGAGGATATTGAAAAAATGCCGACAATAGTTGTGTGGCTTTTTCAATCTAATTCTGATTCAGAGGATATAAGATATTTTATTAAAAATGCTTTATTCACAAGTAATTGGCGAGAAAAGATTTTGGGTAGATTAGGCTTAGATCCAAGTATGTTTCATTATTTACGAGAAGAAGATACGGGCATTGAAATAAACCGTGATAGCAATGGTTTAACATATGAAAGCACACTTAGAATACACGAAGAAAAACAAAAATTAAAACAAAAATATAAACCGATAGTAGCAAGCTTTTAACGTAAGGTAGCAATTGCCAAATAAAAATGAAAACAACAGGAATAAATTATATTTTAGTCACTCCAAGCAAGAAAATTCTTTTACAAAAAAGAGATAATGTTCCAAATATAAAAGCTCCAGGAGAGTGGTGTTTTCCTGGAGGACATGTTGAAAAGGGGGAAGATGTATTGTTTGCAGCAATTAGGGAAACAGAAGAGGAAACTGGTTTAAAAATTGCTCCAGAAAAATTTATACCATTATTTGATTTTATAATTCATCCTTGGAAACAAAAAGCAAAATTCTTTTTATGTTTTGTAGAAGAGGATGTAAAAATTATTCCAACTGAAGGGCAAATGTTTTGGAAGACACAAGAAGAAATTAGTAATATGAAACTCGCAGGAGATCAAAACAAAATCATTAAAAAATTATTTAAAATAATTAATAGTTTTAAATAGACAATCTATTAATCTATAGAATGATAGATTATATGATAGCAAAAAAATAATAAAATTAATTGCACTTACTAATTTTGCGAATTATTAATTCGCACGAATAAGTAATTGAGATAAGTATGAACGAAAAGGATAAAATACTTTTGCAGGATTCTGCATTAATTGTTGCTGATGGCATAGTATCAAATATTGCTGGATTAAATATTGCGTGGGGTTTGTCTAAGGCATTATATGGATCGGGTATAAAATTAAGAGAAAAGAGAGCTCTTGAATGGGTTGAGACGATAAAAGATAATCCAAATATTTTTACGAAAAATATTTTATGTTCTCAAAATTTCCAAGACGGATTTGTTTATGCTTTCGAAAAATTTATTAAAGAAAGAAATAATGAAAAAAGAAAAATAATAAAAAATATTTTTTTAGGATTTTCTAAAAGTAAAGATTTAGAGAATTTTGAACTAGAAAGATTTATCAATATTGCTTCACTTTTAAGTATAAAAGATTTTCGGTGGTTAAGTGGTAGTCAATATGCTAGCTCGGAAGAGGAAAAAAAATATTACAAAAATGCCTTAGCAATTTTAATTAGTTTAGGAATAATAGAATTAAATGATATATATAATTCTACTGATGTTAATAGACTTAAAGACCCAGCGCTAGCTTTTGATCTGACTGACTTTGGAGAAGAACTACGAAAATTTATCGAAAAATAAATAATAAAAAATAAATTAAGTCCAGTTTAGTTTTTAAAATTATTTCATTAAGAAATTATTTAAAAATTAAAAATTGGAAAAATTAAAAATTATGTCAAAGATATTAGGTATAGATTTGGGGACGACTTTCTCTGCTATGGCAGTAGTCATAAATGGAGAAGCAAAAATTATTGAAAATAAAGAAGGTGCTAGAACCACCCCTTCTATTGTAGCGCTTTCTAAAACAGGTGAAAGAACAGTTGGAGTTTTAGCTAAAAGACAAGCAGTAACTAATCCGCACAATACAATTTATTCTGTAAAAAGATTAATTGGAAGAAAATTTACAGATGCAGAAGTGCAAAGAGATAAAAAATTAATGCCATATGAAATAAGAGAATCTGCTGATGGCGGAGTAGATGTAAAAATGGGGGATAAGTGGCTTAATCCTGCAGAAATTTCTGCAATGGTTTTGCAAAAATTAAAAGCAGATGCCGAAGCAAAATTAGGCGAGCCAATTACCGAAGCAATTATTACTTGCCCTGCATATTTTGATGATTCTCAAAGAAAAGCTACTAAAATAGCAGGAGAAATTGCAGGCTTTAAAGTAGATAGAGTTATAAACGAACCAACAGCAGCTGCTTTAGCTTATGGATTAAACAAAAAGAAAGATGAAAAAATTGTAGTGTATGATTTTGGTGGAGGAACTTTTGATATTTCAGTTTTGGATGTTGGAGCAGATACTGTAGAAGTTAAAGCTACTGGTGGAGATACGCATTTGGGTGGAGATGATTTTGATCAAAGAATTATGGACTGGGTTGTAAATGAGTTTAAAAAAGAAAATGGAATTGATTTATCAAAAGATAATTTAGCTTTACAAAGAATAAAAGAAACAGCTGAAAAAGCAAAAATTGAATTGTCTAGCTCCATGGAAGCTGAAATTAATTTGCCATTTATAACTTCTGATGCTTCTGGTCCAAAACATTTATTGCTTAAATTAACACGTGCTCAGTTTGAAAGTATGGTGCAAGATTATTTAGATAAATCAATTGAACTTGTAAAAAGCACTTTAAAAGAAGCTGGTTTAAAAACACAAGATATTAATGAAGTAGTTATGGTAGGAGGTCAAACTAGAATGCCAAAAATGACAGAAATGGTAAAACAACTTTTTGGTAAAGATCCAAACAAAGAAGTAAACCCTGATGAAGTGGTAGCTATTGGAGCTGCAGTTCAAGGTGGAATTTTGCAAGGAGATGTAAGAGATGTTTTACTTTTAGATGTAACTCCACTTTCACTTGGAATTGAAACAATGGGTGAAGTAAACACAATTTTAATTGCCAAAAATACCACAGTTCCTACAGCTAAAACTCAAGTATTTTCTACAGCAAGCGATAATCAAACTTCTGTAGATATTAAGGTTTTGCAAGGTGAGAGACCTATGGCAAATGATAATAAAGCGCTTGGCATATTCAGGCTTGATGGTATTCCACCAGCACCAAGGGGTTTGCCACAAGTTGAAGTAAGCTTTGATATTGATGCTAATGGAATTTTAAATGTATCTGCCAAAGATAAAGCTACAGGCAAAACTCAATCAATTAGAATTGAAGGCTCTACTGGCCTTTCAAAAGATGAAATAGAAAGAATGAAAAAAGATGCAGAACTTCATGCAGAAGAAGATAAAAAGAAACAAGCTTTAATTGAAGCCAAAAACCATGCAGAAGCTTTAATTTACACTTCTGAGAAGACTATTAAGGACGCTGGAGATAAAGCAACTGAAGAATTAAAGAAACCTGTAAATGAAAAAATTACTGCATTGAAAGATATTCTAAAAAGTGATAATATAGAAGAAATTAAGAAAGCTACTGAAGAATTGTCTACAGAAATTCAAAAGGTAGGAGCTGAGTTATATAAGCAAACCACACCTCCATCCGCCTCCGCCGAAGGCTCTGGCGAGACAGGGCAGAAACCAGAAGATAAGAAAGATAATGAAGAACCGAAAGCTGAAGAAGCCAAATTCACTGAAAAATAAGTTAGAAAATAGAAAGTAGAAATTAGAAAATAGAATCTGAACGATATTTTCCACAAGAAAAAGCCCGTCGGGTCTGCGAAGTTCCAAGAACTCGCAAACTCCGACGGGACCGAGATGCCCATCTTATGCTTCACGAAGACTCATCGAGACGATTCTTCGAACAAGCCGTGGATGAGATAGCTGTCGATTTCTGGCGTGGCAAGCCACTCACCCAGTTCTTCGTGCGTGATGCCAGCCGATCCAGGATCAACCCAATCTCCGCAGAACGTTCGGCGGAAATAGAAGTGTCTGTGGCGGTTACAGGGTCGAATTGCCACAGATAGTCGAGTGCTTCCTCTGGCGAAATGTGATTTTCATCTAGCAAATTCCATATATCTTGCGTTTGCCTGTTCATGTAGTTCCTTTCGAGAACAACTAGTTGGGGAAGTTAAATTTGATTTTTTATAATATCATAAACAATATATCGTGTCAATATTATTGTGCGACATAGTTTGGAAATTAAAACATTTAAAAATTTATTGAAAATTATATGGAAAATAATGCACAACAAATCCAAGATAATATTTTTAAGAAAATGACAGCCTCACAAAAAGTAAAATTAGTTAGCCAGTTTTTTAGGTTTGCAAAAAAATTGAATAGTTTAAATGACAGAAAAATAATAAAACAAAAAAATGGAAATAGAGGATTTATTGGTAAAAATATCAAAAATACTTGATGAAATTAAAATTCCTTACGCAATAACCGGAGGAATGGCGGTTTCTGTTTGGGGTAGACCAAGATATACAGCTGATATTGATATAATTATTAAATTGATTCTTAAAGATATTGATTTGTTTGTGAATAAATTAATAAAAATTGATAAAGATGTTTATGTGTCTAAAGATGCTATTAAAGAAGCATTAATTAACAAAAGTGAATTTAATTTTGTTGATCCAAATAGTGGATTAAAAGTTGATTTTTGGATTGTTGATGATAGCTCTGATAAACAGGAAATTGAGCGGGGAATTAAAAAAATAATTGATGGTCAAAAAATAAACTTCGTTTCCCCCGAAGACTTGATATTAAGTAAATTAGTTTGGTATGTATTATCACAATCAACAAGACAACTAGAAGACATTAAATCTGTTTTAAATATTTCTAGTGTAAATTTAGATTATATTAAAAAGTCAGCACAAAAACAAGGAACAATAGAAATTTTAAATAAAATTTTAAATAACAAATAAAATCTATGGACTACTACGAACTTCTTGGAGTGTCAAAACAGGCAAGCCAAGACGAAATAAAAAAAGCCTTTCATAAACTGGCTCATAAACATCATCCAGACAAAGGTGGCGATGAAAAAAAATTTAAAGAGATAAATGAAGCTTATCAAGTGCTTTCTGATACGCAAAAACGACAACAATATGACCAGTTTGGCAGAACATTTGATGGAATGGGCGGAGGAAATGGCGGACAAGGCTTTAACGGGCAAGGATTCGATTTTAATTGGGCTTGGGGTAATGGCAGGCAAAATCAAGATGGAGTGGAATTTGATTTTGAAGATGTGGGTTCTATTTTCGAAGATTTTCTAGGTTTTGGAGGAGCTCGTAAATCAAATAAAAAAGATATTAAAAAAGGTAAAGATATTCAAGTAGATATTGAGCTTTCTTTAGAAGAAGTTTTAAAATCTACCTATAAAAAATTTAGCCTACACAAATTTGTAGTTTGTCATAGATGTGCTGGTAATGGAGCAGAGCCTAATACTAAAATTAAAGAATGTTTTTCATGCAGAGGCACAGGACAAGTACAACAAGTTAAAAAAACAATGTTTGGTTCTTATACTACAGTTGGGATTTGTCCATCTTGCCAAGGTGAAGGTACAAGCCCAGAAAAACCTTGCAATGTATGTAAAGGTGAAGGTAGGGTAAAAGAACAAGATGAAATAGAGATTACAATTCCTGCAGGCGTAGATTCAAATCAAACTTTAAAAGTAGAAGGCAAGGGTGAAGCTGGTAAAAAAGGCGGAAAACCTGGGAATCTTTATGTAAGAATCTTTATAAAAGAAAATTCTTCATTTGTCCGTAAGGGTGATGATTTGTTTTCGCAAGCAGAAATTACATTCTCTCAAGCTGTATTAGGAGATGAAATAGAGATTTTGCTTTTAGATAAAACTAAAATTTTATTACAAGTGCCAGAAGGAACAGAATCTGGTAAAGTGTTACGCGTTTCTGGAAAAGGAATTCCACATTATGCAGGCTTTGGTAAAGGAAATTTATATGTAGAACTTAAAATAAAAACTCCTAAAAAATTAAGCAAAGAACAAAGAAAAGCTTTAGAAAACTTGAAAAATGAAGGACTTTAAGGTATAATAATGACAATTATCAATTTTTAATTTTTATTGAATGTTTCATTGCGTCATTTATTGAAAATTGTAAATTGAAAATTCCCGCCAGAGGCGGACTAGCTCTTGTAGCTCAATTGGTAGAGCAGATCCCTTTTAAGGATAAGGTTCTGGGTTCGATTCCCAGCGAGAGCACAAAAATTTCAGCTATTTTCAAACCAGAAAGGTAAAAAAATGGAGATTTTAATAATTATCAAAGAACTCTTAACGGATTTCTTTGATTGGATAATCCGCCGTTTTTTGCGATAAATCCCCGTCAACTGCTAGTCGGGGATTGTTTTTAGGGCCCATAGCTCAGTTGGTAGAGCACTTCTATGGCATAGAAGGGGTCAGGAGTTCGAGTCTCCTTGGGTCCACAAATTTATTATGCGACAAAATAAGCTTGTCGTTTTTTTGTTACATGGATGTATCGCATATCTATTGACAAGATTATTTGATTATGCTATAATTAATATATAGTTAATTTTACACATTTTACAATACAAACTCAATAATTTTAATTACAACTCCATTTTTGCTGGTAAATTTTGCCACTAAAAATGGAGTTGTAATTCTTGCAACTCTCGCAACAGCGCGCGTGCGCAACGTGCGCAAAGTCATAAGGAGACTGTCATGACTAAATCAGAATTGGTCAGGCAAATACGGGAGACGGGGTTTCCAAGGGATTTGGAAGAAAACCTTGTAGCATTTGTCAGGGATTCTTGTCGTGTGCCCGTGGATATGACTGAGGGTGGAGACCGAGTTGCTCGGATGATTGAGTTGTACAAAAACAACAAGAGTGTGAGAGACTTCGAATTTCTTCGGAGAGATATCGCGCGAATATAGCTACAGTGATTGACTGGCTTGGTTAATGTCGATGATTTCTGAGAGTGGCATGTTGCACTCATATCGAGTTTGGGCGTTATCAGTTGACGTCGCTCGCTACGCGAGTAAAAGAAACTGAACTAGGGTCGCACCTGCGACCAGAACAGGCTCAGCTAATACTGGGCATTTGTTTTACAAAAAATATTGTTTAATGAAATTATTTCTGATATAGTTAATGTAAAATATTAATAATAAACTCCCTTACTTATGAATTTAACAGATCAAAATTTTGAACTAGAAATTAAAAACCAAGACAAACTTGTAATTGTAGATTTTTTTGCTACATGGTGCGAGCCTTGTAAAATGTTGGCTCCAATTTTGGAAAAAGTTGCAAGTGAATTAAAAGACAAAGTTGTTCTAATGAAAGTAAATCTTGATGATGCGCCACAAACAGCTAGTAAATTTAATGTAGATAGAATTCCTACAGTAATTGTGTTTAAAAATGGAAATCCTGTAACTGGATTTGTAGGTATGGCTACAGAACAATCTATAAAGCAAATGATAAGTCAAGTTTTAACTGGACAAGAAAGTGTAGAAGAAATTTCAGAGCGTTATTATAATTATGCAATTACTCAAGGTTTTCATTTAAATCCTGATAAAAAAACTGCAGATAGAGTTATAAATGGACTTTTGGAGAATGAAAAGAAATATGGGAAAAAATATTGCCCATGTAGGAGAGTAACAAGGGATGCAGAAAAAGATGCAAAAATAATTTGCCCATGTGTTTATCATAAAGATGAAGTTAGCAAAGACGGCCATTGTATATGTAATTTGTTTGTAAAATAGGATTTTTTATTGTGCGACACTAATTTTTTAAAGAATTTGACAAAAAATTGTGTTGGGGTATTGACACGGTTTTTGTTTTCACAGGTAATGCATCCGGCCTGCGAGGCACTATGCTTCGTCGGGTTTTTTAATACAAGATAATCTTGACTAAAATGAAATTTTATGTAAAACTAAACACAGATCGTTTCACAACGTTTTTTGTCTGAGGAGGGCAAATTATGACCACTTATCGAAGAATCGGGGTTGAAAATGATGAAGGCGTGACCGTTGTCACATTTGTTGGAAGAAAAATTTTAGAGGCGAAGCAGATTTGTGAGTTGAGAGAAGAGTTGTTGAGCCTTGTTGATTGCGATGGCTACATCCAAATTGTGCTCGATTTCACTGGACTTGAATTTTTGACGAACGTACTCCTCAATACACTGATCATCTTTGACAAGAAGATCAAGGCAAAGGCAGGTCAACTGAAAATGTGCAACATGTTGCCGGGAATCCATGAGGTATTCGTGATTACCCGGCTTAATCAGTTGTTCGAAATTGTCGACACGCGTGAAGAAGCACTGAAAGCCTTCGCGCGATAAGTTCTGCGTAATTTAAGCTCTGACGAGAGACAACATCTCGTCAGGGCAAGTAGTTTCATCAAATACTTAAAAAGTGTTTTTATTTTGCAATAAATTACATTTTAAGGTAAAATACAAATATGGATATTTCAATAATACTTTTAATTGTAACTATTATAGCAATTGGGATTGTAATTTTTTTGCTTCTCAAAAATCAAGCTAAAAAGCCAGAGCATGACTCAGGTCAGTTTTTAATGCTTCAGCAACAAATTAACCAAATTTCACAAGTACTAGATACAAAGCTTTCTGAATCAAACAAAACAACCCAGTTTCAATTTGCACAGTCTTCAAAAATTATTGGAGATGTAAGAGAAAGATTGGCTAAATTAGATGAAACAAATAGACAGGTGGTGAGTTTTGCTGATCAGCTAAAAAATTTACAAGATATTTTAAAAAATCCAAAACAAAGAGGAATTTTGGGCGAATATTATTTAGAAACTGTTTTAAAAAATGTCCTACCACCTTCATCTTTTCAAATGCAGTATTCTTTTAAAGACGGCAATATTGTAGATGCTGTGGTTTTTGTAGGCCCGCCTAGTAACGAGGCTGGTAAAAGAATTATCCCAATTGATTCAAAATTTTCTTTAGAAAATTATAATAGAATCTTAGAAACTCATGAGACTGAAGCTAAGAAAAAATTTGAAACTGCTTTTGTAAATGATTTAAAGATAAGAATTGATGAAACTTCAAAATATGTAAGACCAGAAGAAAATACCATGGATTTTGCTTTTATGTTTATACCATCAGAAGCTGTATATTATGATTTACTTATAAACAAAGTGGGTGCTGTCTCGGAAGATACAAATAATTTAATTCACTATGCTGGCAAGAAAAAAGTGGTAATTGTTTCGCCAACTTCTTTCTTGGCTTATTTGCAAACAGTTTTGCAAGGACTTCGTAATCAAAAAATATCAGAACAAGCCCAAAGCATTATTAAGGAAGTAGAAAAACTTGGTAAACATTTATTTGCCTATTCAGAATATACTAGGCGCTTAGGCCAACACTTAGATTCTGCAGTTTCAAGCTATAACAAAGCCAATACAGAATTTGCCAAAATTGATAAAGATGTAGTTAAAATAACGGGCGGAGAATCCACGTTAAAGCTTGATAATATTGAGGAAAAAATCCAATAATAATGGAAAACAATTTTAAAGCAATAAATTTTGAGTTTACTTCTTACGAATTTAAGCCAGAAATAGGACGAGTGTTTTTTAATTACAAAACAGAATTTGAAGGCAAAGAACCGATTCTATGGACAGAAACAATAGTGCTTCCAAATGCATTAGGACTTCTTGATTTAAAAGATGTTCCTCAAAATCAGCTTGATAAAATTTTGCAAAGTTTGCACATAATTTTAGGAGTTAGTTACTGGAAATTCTATTGTGCGACAAATGTTAAATCACCATATAATTTAACTAAAAACGAAGCAGAATTCTGGAACACAGTTTATAAAAAAGGTCTTGGGGAATTTTTTTACAGAAATAAATTGGATCCAAAAATCTCACCAGAATTTCCATGTAATGATAATATTAATAGCAACAAAGATAGTAAATTTATATCATCTCTTATTCGAGATAATAAGGGTTATCTAGTTGGAGTAAGCGGAGGGAAAGATTCAATTGTGGGAGTTGAGCTTATGAAAGAATCTGGTGAAAATATTACTGCTTTTTATATTGAAACCCTTCGACAAACTCAGGGCAAGCCAGAATCAGAATTAGTAAATAATGTAATAAAATTAACAGAACTGCCAAACTTAAAAATAAAAAGAATTCTAGATTCTAAAGTTTTCGAAAAGCATCAATACAACGGTCACATCCCTATTTCTGCTATTTATGCATTTTTGGGAATTTTTACAGCCATGCTTTATGGCTACAAAGGTTTTATTGTAAGCAACGAATACAGTAGTAATTTTGGCAACACAAAATACAAAGGCCAAGACATAAACCATCAGTGGTCAAAAACTTTTGAATTTGAAAAAATGTTTTCTGATTATGTAAAAGAATTTATTAGCCAAAACTTAGAATATTTTTCTTTATTAAGACCATTTTATGAAATAAGAATTGCAGAAATGTTCATTAAATATCCAAAATACTTTCAAGCATTTTCTAGTTGTAATAATAATTTTAAAATAGAAAATGAACTTGCCTCGCCAAAACCCACAGGCGGAGGCGGGTGGTGTGGAAAATGCGCAAAATGCGTATTTACATTTACAATTTTATCCCCATTTTTAAAAAAGAAGGAATTAATTAATATTTTTGGTAAAGATTTAAGTAAAGATAAAAACTTAAAGCAGTTATTTAAAGACATTTCTGGTAGAGGAAAAATGAAACCATTTGATTGCGTAGGTACCTTTCAAGAAGCGCAAACTGCTTTAAAAATTAAAAATTATCCTGAAGTTTTTAAAACTCAGGCAGAAAATTTAGTACCAGAAAAATTTAAATTTTTAGGTATAAAAAATGCTTTAATTTTAGGATATGGTAAAGAGGGAACTATCACAAAAAAATATTTAAAAAGATTTCATCCGAAATTGAAAATTGATATTGCTGATGCAAAAAAACAAGGTAAAAATTATTTAAAACTCCAAGAAAAATATGACATTGCTGTCAAAACACCTGGCATCAATAAAAAATTAGTTACTATTCCATACACCACAGCTACTAATTTATTTTTATCGCAAGTTATAGATAATAATATAGTTATTGGCATAACTGGCAGTAAAGGTAAAAGCACAACCTCAACTTTAATTTACGAAATTTTAAAATTAGCCGATAAAGATGTAGAATTTCTAGGGAATATTGGTAAACCAATGTTAGAATATTTATTGTGCGACAAGCCAAAAAATAAAATATTTGTTTTAGAGCTTTCAAGCTATCAACTAGATGATATTAAATTTTCTCCACATATTGCAATTGTAACTAATTTATTTCCAGAACACTTAGATTATCATGGTAATTTAGAAAATTATTATAATGCTAAAAAGAATATTATAAACTTTCAAAATCAAAATAATTATTTTATTTATAATACAAATAACAATGAGTCCGAAGAATGGCTCAAAGATTATAGGGGACAGGCAATTGGTTTTGATAAATCTAATTTAAAATCAAATTTAATAGGAGAACATAATAAAGCAAATATTGCATCAGCAATTGAAGTTGCAAAAATTCTAGGTATAAATGAAGAGTCTTTTGCTAAAACAATTGAAAATTTTAAAGGATTACCACATCGCCTTGAATTTGCAGGAGAATTCAAAAAAATAAAATTTTATGATGATGCAATATCTACAACTCCAGAATCCACTATAGTAGCTATAAAAGCTATTTCTCAAATTGGGCAAATTGATACAATTTTCTTAGGTGGGCAAGATAGGGGATATAACTTTGCACAATTAGCAATAGAAATTAAAAAATATAAAATCAAAAATATAGTTTTATTCCCAGATTCTGGGAAAAAAATAAAAAAATATTTACATAATAATTTTAGAATTTTTGAAACAAAATCAATGCAGGAAGCTGTAAAATTTGCTTTCAAAAACACAGGAGAGGGGAATATTTGTCTTTTATCTTGTGCTTCACCAAGTTATAGTTTGTGGAAAAACTTTGAAGAAAAAGGTAGTCAATTCAAAAAGTTTATAAAACAAGAATCTATAAAATAATAAAGCGAGGCAGTATGTTTTCTGTTTGCTCTTCAGGGGCAAAATTGCATGGTTTGCGAAAGCAAAATTTTGCCCGTGACTAGAGCGAGCGAGTCGCTGGACGAGCGAGCGTCAAACAGAAAATTTACTGCCAAGCGTACTAAATTTGAAGAAACATATTGATTATTATTTATTAATAAATATTACAATA
>CAINWR010000036.1 GCA_903854535.1 Candidatus Staskawiczbacteria bacterium
ACTAAACTCAATAATGCAATTATAAGTGTTAAAATCATAAAAAAATTTAATTAAATTTTAAGCGACTTCTTGGGATTTTTTTTCTACTAATTGTTTTATTTTTTCTGTAAAACTATCAACTACTTTTTGCAATTCATCTTTACCTCTAAATTTATCATCTTCAGAAATTAATTTATCTTTTTGAGCTGTTTGAATTTTGTTCCAACAATCTTCTCTTAAATGCCTTATTGTTTTACGAGCTTCTTCAGCTTTTTCATTTAATGTTCTTGTCAAAGCTTTCCTGTATTCTTCTGTAAGTAATGGTAAATTAAGTCTTATAACATTTTTATCAACAACAGCAGACATTCCAAGACCAGATTGCGAGATAGCAGTTTGAATTGGTTCAAGATATGAACTATCCCAAGGTTGCACAACTAATTGATTTGTCGCAGGAGCTGAAATTGACCCTAATTGTTTTAAAGGGAATTTTTGTCCAAAACAAGATACTTCTATATCTTCTATCATTGCAGGTGAAGCTCTTGAAGTTCTTATTTTAGCAAGCTCTGCTTCAAAAAATCTAAATGCTTTTTCTAATTCAGGTCTTGTTTTATCTATAAATTCTTTTGACGTCATTATTGTAGTATTTAGAATCTTGCATCTAGTAGCTTGAATTGAATTTTGAATATTCTAGCTCCTAACTTCTAGCTTCTAAATTCTGGTTAATACTTTATAATATCATTATTTAATCTTGCAGTAAATAGCATTTTTTACAAAGAAAGAGCCCGCAAGTAACATTTAAGTCACAAGCGGGCCTTTTGTTTTTTGCTTCAGCGAAATCCATTTCGCTAAAACCTACGACGCCACTGCCACGGGCTTCTTGCCCATGACTTTCTCAACAAGGGCAGGGGTTGGGAAGACGACATCCTTGCCGTCAACCTTCTCGAGCCGGAACAATCCGTCCGCCACAAGGGCGTGAATTGTCCTGAGAACTGCCTCGGGGCCAAGGACGTAGACAGCCGAGAATGGGGCATCCTTGCCCGCTCTTTCGCACTTTGCCTCGTAAAGCATCCTGTCACAGATGCTCTTCCACGAGACCCCCACCCAACTGTGGACTTCCAATGAAGGCCGAATCGCCCGCATAAAGAAGTCCTCCTTTTCACAGTTGCCCAACAAGCTTGGTACAAAATACCACCCAGCCCGCCGGTTCGCAAATGCCTCATCAGGTGAACAGGACATGCACTCTTGTTCCATCAAGAATGTCTCGAAAGCCGGTTCCACCAACGACTCTCGGATTTCCTCGACAACACGTGCCGACTTCTCGCAGGCCTCCACTTTTCGCCGGAACTGCGCACGAGAAATCTTGCACAGGACAACAAACCCCACCACCGCCACTACCGCCACTACCGTCAAGATCCAGAAAATTGTCATCATGGCCATTTTCTCCCATTTTGTAAGCCATGTGTGTCCAGAGGCAAATTGCCTACCATCTCCATGATGGCGAAGGGGTTGGACTTGACCCCCTCTTTTTCAATGTACCATATATTTATTATACCATATATTATATATACTTGTCAATAGATAAGGGATAAATTGTCGCATAATAAAAAATCCCGCATTAGCGGGATTTTTTTACTATATAATTTATTTTATTACTTCTACTCCCATATTTTTGGCAGTTCCTGCTATTATTTTAACTGCTTGATCAATGTCTGTAGTATTTAAATCTGCTAATTTCTTTTGAGCTACTTCTTTAAGTTGAGCTTGATTAATTTTGCCTACCATTTTTTTGTTTGGCTCACCACTTCCTTTTTCAATACCAATAGCTTTTTTAATTAATTCTGAAGCAGGTGGAGTTTTAAGTTTAAATGTATAAGTTCTATCTTTATAAATTGTTACTTCTGCTGGAATTGTAAAACCAATTTGAGCTTTGGTAGCATCATTAAACTTTTGACAAAATTCTGCAATATTTAAACCATGTTGAGCTAATGCAGGACCAACTGGTGGTGCTGGATTTGCTTTACCAGCTGAAATTTGAATTTTTACTACTGCCTTAATTTCCTTTGCCATAATATATTATACAAAGCACTATGCAATAATCAGTGACCGTTCACGGATTAAGGGCAATGCTTAATATTTTCTTATTTTACGAAACTTTTTTAATCTGCAATGAATCAAGTTCTACTGGAGTATCTCTACCAAACATGTTAACCAGAACTTTGATTTTACCTCTTGCTTGATCAATCTCAGACACTTTACCTTCAAAACCTTTGAATGGTCCATCACCTACTTTTACAATATCTCCTACAACTACATCAATTGTAAATTCTGCAACTTCTGATTCTATTTTACCCATCAACTCATCAATATCTTTTTTAGATACAGGTAATGGAGTTGTTCCAGAACCTAAAAATCCCGTAACTCTAGGCGTGTTTCTTACCACATACCAAGATTCATCAGTAACTACCATTTCTACAAGCACATATCCTGGATAAACTTTTTCTTCAATAGTTTTCCTTTTACCATTTTTGATTTTTATCTTTTTTTCTTTTGGTACTAATACATTAAAAATCTTATCTTCCATTCCAAGACTTTCAATTCTTTGTTTTAAATTTTTAGCTACTGCATCTTCATAGCCTGAATATGTATGAAGCACATACCAATTTCGATCTTGTTCTATTTGTTGTTTTGCCATAGTTTTTATTTACTTAAAATAAACATTTTAATTGCGCTTGAAAATATATAATCTAATCCACCCAAAAAGAAAGATACAATTACAGTAACAGCTAAAACAATAGCTGTATATTTTATAATATCATTGCGAGACAACCAAGAGACTCTTTTCATCTCTACATATACTTCTTTTAAAAATGATTTAATTTTTTCTTGTATATTCATATTTTTGTTTTATTTAAAAATAGCCGAAAGGCTACTATGTTTACATTGTAGCCGATACCAGACAATTAGTCAAGTCATAACTAAAACTATTGACAATATTATACAATGTGATAACCTAAAAATTAGATTTTAGTCTCGTTTTAAACAAGAGGAGAAAATATGAAAGGTCAAGAAAATTATCGGGCACTAGTTAAGGTAAGAAATCTTTTCGACATAAAGAAAGTAGAGGATATTGATGGCTTAGAGCTTTTTCCTGAAGCTCTTCCACGAACGTGGACTATCAATGGTCAAACAAGAGAAATCGGGGTTATTCGACTCGGCAAATGGAAGGATGGGGATGTAATTCTCGTATTCGATAATCGGAATCCAGAGCATTGGGAAAGAGTGGGAAAAGTGCTTGGAAGAGACATTGCCTCAAAAAACATAATCCTACAAAACTAGATTTTTTACTCTTTCGGTCCCAGGCGATTTGATTTAATATCAAACGCTTGGGAATTTTTTTGCAGAAAATTTCTAACCTTGTGGCGAACGCCTCCATGATGTTAGCCCCATTTTTTCTTTTTTACTACTAACTCTATTTATAATAATCTCTGCTGCAGTTTTGCCAGTTATTGCAAAATGAAGTTTGTTTTGGACTGTTGCAAAAAATTCTTTGCTTTCTTGTGCTTTTGGTGAATAATCAATTGAAGTTGCATAAATATCAGTGATTTTTTGATAAATCATTCGTTCGCTGGTGCGAATGTCTTTTATTTCTTCATAAAGCTCATCAAAATATCTTGTGCTAAAACGGGAGCCGTATTTCATCCTATTTACATCCAAAGCATAACCTTTATGAATATAACTTTTTAAAATTCCAGTGGCCCATTGTCTAAATTGCGTGCCTCTCTCTGAATTTATTCTATAACCAACAGCAATAATAACTTCCAAAGAATACATTTTTGAATTTCTTTCCACTTTATGCCCACCCTCATCTTGAACTTGTAAGAAATCCTTACAAGTTGATTTTTCTTGTATTTCTTTTTCTATATAAATATTTTTAACGTGTTGTGTTATATTTTGTGGAGTTGTATCAAAGAGTTCAGCTATTTTTTTTGAGTAAGCCAAATATTTTCTTCTGCAAAAAGGACTTCAATGCTTACATTCCCATCAAGTGACTGATAAAAAATAATTTGATTGTCTGGTAATTTCTTATTTTTAGTAATTTTCTCTTTTCGCATATTGACAAGATTTTATAATATGATATACTAATATCAGATCAAGGTGCGATCCTTTACAGATCAACCTGAAGGCACAAGTTTTGCGAGGTATCACTTTGATGAGGAGCTCGGTCCTTCCTGACGCTTCTGGTCTGACAATTCAGTCCTAGGAAACTGAATCCAGACGACGCGGTTATCACAATCGCGTTTTTTTTATTTAAATATCCAAAGATTTTACGGATTTGGCATGGGTTTGAATGAATTTTTTTCTTGGTTCTACTTCTTCACCCATTAACACATCAAGAGTTTTATCTGCATCATGAGCATCTTCTACAGAAACTTGCAAAAGAGTTCTATTTTCTGGATTCATAGTTGTCTCCCAAAGTTGTTCTGGGTTCATTTCTCCTAAACCTTTATAACGTTGAATGTTTACATTACCACCCTTACCAATTTCTTTAACAATCTTATCTCTTTGGTCATCTGAATAAGCATATTGTGAATTTTTACCAGAAGAAATTTTATACAAAGGTGGTTGAGCAATATAAATATGCCCTGCTTCTACAACTGGTTTAAAGTGTCTGTAGAAAAATGTTAAAAGTAAAGTTCTAATATGAGCTCCATCAACATCAGCATCAGTCATAATTACAATTCTATGATAACGTAAATTTTCTATATTAAAATCCTCTCCAATTCCTGTACCCATAGCAATAATCAAAGCTTTAATTTCTTTTGATTCAAGCATTTTATCTAATCTTGCTCTTTCTACATTGAGAATTTTCCCACGCAAAGGCAATATAGCTTGAAATCTTCTGTCTCTAGCCATTTTACTTGAACCTCCAGCAGAATCTCCCTCTACAATATAAATCTCAGATTCTTCAGCTTTTCTACTTAAACAATCTGCTAATTTACCAGGCAGAGCCAATCCTTCTAAAGCTCCTTTTCTTAAAACAGTTTGTCTTGCAGCTTTGGCAGCTAATCTTGCTTTAGCGGCTAAAATACAATTCTCAATAATTGATTTTGCATCAGAAGGGTTCCTTTCCAAATAATCAGATAGCCCTTCCATTGTAACCGCTTCTACAGCAGCTTTAGCTTCTGGATTGCCAAGCTTTGCTTTGGTTTGCCCTTCAAATTGTGGGTTACGAATTTTAACTGAAACTACGGCAGTCATGCCTTCTCTTACATCATCTCCAGAAAGATTTTCATCTTTTTCTTTCAAAAACCCTTCTTTTCTTGCATAATCATTTAATGAACGAGTTAAAGCAGATCTAAAACCTGAAATATGTGTCCCGCCATCTGGGGTATAAATGTTATTACAAAAACTTTCTTCAGTACACTCCATTTCTTTGGTGTATTGAAATGACGCTTCTACATAAATATCATCTTTTGTAGCTGAAGTTGAAAAAATATTACTATGCCTTTGATCTGTACCAGAAACTAAATATTTTACATAACTGCGAATTCCACCTTCAAAATAAAATGTATAACTAGTTTCTTCGCCTTTTTTACGTTCATCATTAAAAACAATTTTTACACCTTTGGTAAGATAAGCTTGCTGACGCAAGTAATTTAAAATTCTTTTAGCATCATATCTTATTTCAGGGAAAATTTGTGAATCTGCATCAAATGTAATTAAAGTTCCAGTTTTTTTTGAATCCCCTACTTTTTTTACAGCAGATTTTGGTGTGCCTCTAAAATATTCTTGTTTATAAACTCCCCCATCTCTATAAATCTCAGCTTCCATAAATGTAGAAAGTGCGCAAACTACAGAAACTCCTACGCCATGCAATCCTCCAGAGACCTTGTAAGCTCCTCCGCCAAATTTACCTCCTGCATGCAAAGTTGTTAAAACAGTTTCAAGTGTTGATTTACCTGTATCTGGGTGTTTTTCTACTGGGATTCCTCTGCCATCATCAAAAATACTTACTCTATTATTTGGTAGTAAATTCACTTCTACATTTTTGGCATATCCTGCAATAGCTTCATCAAGACAATTATTTACAACTTCCCAAATTAAGTGATGTAAACCATCAAGACCAGTACCTCCAATATACATTCCAGGGCGAAGTCTTACAGGCTCTAAACCTTTAAGTACAAAAATATCCTTAGCTCCATACTCACCTGCTTTTCTTTCTTTTTTAGCTACATCAGCTCCAATCTCAGGAATAAAATCAGCTTTTTTATCAGCTTTTTTTTCTTCTTTTATTTCTGTTTTACGTTCATCTTTCGCTGGTTTTGCAATTTTTTCAACTTTTTTTGGCTCTTCTTCGTCTTTTGATTTTATATTTATTTTGAACATATTTTTTAAATTTGTTTTATTTAATTTATTGGCTCAAAAATGTCATAGCAACCCCATGATCATTTAAAAATTTTGCAATTTTTCTTAAAGATTCATTTTCTTCTGTTGTAGCTTTACGATTACTATTACCTCGTTCAATCTTAAACCTAATTACACGCCTCACATCATCTGACATGGTTTTACACATCAAGCTCCACAAATTTTTATATTTAAAATTTATAAAAAATGGTTTTATACTATATATGCTTTCAAAACCTACTAATCCTTCTAAAATTCTTCTTTGGCCTTCTGGAGAAAAAACCATATGAAAATTATTTGTATCACCATAATTTACCATAGCATCATCCCAATGGTTCTCTGATTTTGTATCATCTAAAATTTCTTTAATTGAATCTTCATAATGTTTTAAAACTTCCTCTCTTTTTGTAGGATTTCCACTGTCATCAAAAATCCAATCAATAATTTCTTCTGGCAATTCCTTATCCCAATTTTCAATAGTTTGAGAAATAACATTTTCAATATCTTCTGGGCCTAACTCAGGTTTTGGTTTTAATTCACTCATATCTTTAAAAATTATCTTAAAATTGCATTTAATTGTTTTACAGTTTCCTGTCTTATTTCTTCTTGTATTTTATTAATTTCTTCGCTGGTTAAAGTTCTTTCTGGACTTCTATAAACAATTCTAAAAGTATAAGATTTTTTACCAGCTCCAAATTTTGCTTCGTTTTCAAATTCATCTACTAATTTTACTTCTTCAATTAAATTATCGGCAAAATCACGCACAATCTCATAGTAATTGTTCAAGTTTATATTTTTATCTATTATAAACGAAATATCGCGACTTGTTTCTGGGTACTTGCTTACTTCTTTATATTTACTATTTATATCTTTAAATTGATTGGTAATCCTTGGGTCAGTAGACCAAAATATTCTTATATCAGGAATTTGCATTTTTACCATAGCTAATCTCTCAATTCCAAACCCAAATGCCCAGCCATTATAAACTTCTGGATCTAATCCAAGATTTTTTAATACTTGCTGATGCACCAACCCCGAACCAACTACTTCAAGCCAATCATCATTAAATTTAATCTCAATTTGTACAGAAGGATCTGTAAATGGAAAAGAGTCAACTAAAAATCTATATTCTATATCATTTCCAAAGATAACTTTTGTCATTTCTGTTTCAACTTCTTTAAGATCGTCAAGTGTAATTATTTTTTTATCTTTTTTACAAATTAGCAAACCATCTATTTGATGAAATGCTGGAAAATGTTTTCTATCTATTTCATCTTTACGATAAACCAAGCCGGGAGCAAGCGCCATAATTTGCCCATCTTTTTCCAATTTTTCTAAAACGCTTTTATCACGCAAATAAAATGGCCACATTACTGTCATTTGCGTTCTTAAATGATGTGTTTGATCTATGAAAAATGTATCAGTTTCTTTCCTTGTTGGGTGATCTTTGGGTGAATTTAGCACATCAAATTCATCTTCTACAGTTACTATTTTGGGAATACTAACAATATCAAAATCAGAAAATATTGGCAGGCTTATTATTCTATCTGCAATAATTTTAATTGGTGAATTTTCTTTTTTACTTAAATCTGGCAGAGCTAAAAATCTCTTAATTCTTTCAGCTTTTACATCAGTTCTTATATTTAACTCTTCAATTAATTTTTGCTCGTTTGGATCTTGAATTATTATTTCTTTTCTCATAATTTTATTTATTGTATTATTTTACCAAAATTTCAAATACAAAACAAGTGTTTATAATATATAACCATACATTTACTTTTATAATTATAAATGTTATTATTTTTTTAGTTCCTTAAAATCCCTCGGCCTCAATCAGAAAAGGAAATCCAAATGCCTTCGAAACAAAGATGGTTTATTGAAGCTTTGAACATGCAAGCAATTCAAAAGATTACTAGTTTTTTTGGAGCAAAGACTTTTGAAGACATATTGTGCGAAGATGGCAAAACTAGGCGACTTGTTGTGTGCAAAGATATAGATTTTACATCAAAAGAACTTTGGCTTAGCAGAAAAGCTGAAGGAGTTGAATTTAATATATTTTGCAGAATAGACAATGAACCAGCAAAGGACTACACCAACGCTGTTAGAAAGTTTGTTATCAACAAAGAAATACGAATGAAAATGCGTGCCTAATTTCATAAATTGAAAACTAATCTAAGGAGAACTGTGATGAAAACTAAAAAATCTAGGAAAGTAAGTTTTGAGTGGTTAGTTCTTGCTGAGACAGATATTCATCTTAACAGCGAACTAGCAAGATATTTTGAATGCACAGCTGATTATGAAACAGAAATCTTTGAGCAAATTTGCCATGACGGCAAAACTCGAAGATTTTGGCGCCTTACTGGTAAAGAAATGGCAGATAATCTTTGGAATAACAGAGATGCTATTGGCATCAAAAATCTTAGAATATATGTTGTTCAAATTTATAACGGTGGTACCAGAGGTCCTGCTCGCGATTTAACCGATATACTATTTAGCCGGAAATTTGACACAAAAAAAGGCCGTAAAACGCTTAAGCCCAAATAATCCTAATCGCGGATTTTACAAGCGACCAGTCATAAGACTAGCCGCTTCTTTTTTTATATCTAAAAATAACAATTAAAAAATAATAATTAATTA
>CAINWR010000037.1 GCA_903854535.1 Candidatus Staskawiczbacteria bacterium
ATAATAAATTAATAAAAAATAAATATTCGTAAAGTAAAAATCTTATGAAAAATATATTTATTAAAATTATTGCAGGATTAGCGTATTTTGCTATGGTTTATGTAAATTATTTGGCTAATGCTCTGCCAATTAATAATAGGGGAACTGGCGCAATATCAGATGCTTATCCCAATCTTTTTGCTCCAGCTGGAGTAACATTTTCAATTTGGGGTTTAATTTATTTAATGCTTTTGATGTTTGTAGTTTATCAATTCACAAAACTAGGCAAGCAAAAAGAAGAACTTTTAAGAAAAGTTAATATTTTTTTTATAGCCACCTCTCTTGCTAATATTTCTTGGATTTTTTCTTGGCATTATGATTTTATTTGGCTTTCAGTAATTATTATGACAGCTTTGCTTGTGCTTTTAATTAAGATAATAGATACTTTGAACAAAGAACAATTAAGCTTGCAAGAAAAAATATTTATTCAAACTCCTTTTAGTATTTATTTTGGCTGGATTACAGTAGCATGTATTGCAAATATTACAGTATTTTTGGTGAGCCTTGGCTGGAATGGATTTGGAATTGCTGATTTTATTTGGACAAGTATTGTTTTACTTGTAGGGGCAATAATTGGAATTTTACGAATCAAAAGAGATAAAAATATTGCCTATGGCTTAGTACTTATTTGGGCTTATTTGGGTATATTGCTTAAGCATTTATCTACAAATGGCTTTAATGCTCAATACCCAAGCATTATTATTACAGTAATTATTTGTCTGATATTCTTTATCTTTTTTACAGGAAAATTATTAAACTTATCTACTAAAAAAAGTTAGTCCCGCCGAAGTCTTGGCGAAGGGAGATAAATTAAAGTAATATAATTAAATTTTTCCACAGTAGCTGGTAAAAATATTATGAATAAAATATTAAAAATAGTTCTTATAGGTTTATCTGTTGTTATAATTATTGCAATAATAGTTTTTATTATTTTATATTTTAATCAAAAACTAATTGCTAATTTTGGTTTTGGCAAGCAATCTATATTAGAATCTGCCAAAAAGACTTTAGAATCTAAGGAATCTTATCAAGCAAATCTTATTATAGAAAATGAAGTTAGAAAAATTGAAACATCTGTTTTGTCAGAAAAGGACAGCTCTATTTTTGTAAAACAGAAAATTAATACTATTTTACCAAGCACAATTATTAGTTCTACTGTTGAAGGATACAACAATTCCAGTCAAGAAATAATTTCTATAGATGGTGATGTTTATATTAAAGATAATTATGATGGAAGTTATTATGTGCCATTAAAGGACGGCTTAGAATACAATGCTATTAAAGTAATTTCTTATTTTACGCCATTAAATGTAATAAAATTATTTTCAGATTATAAAAATGTGAAAATATCTATAGAAGAAAAAGATAATAATGAATATTTTTTACTTAGTTTAGAAAATTTACCAGAAAATTTTTTAGAAAGTTTAGGTTTTATACCAGAAGCTTCAACAAAATTTAAAATTCAAGCATTTTTAGATGTTAAAAATTATGAAGTTCTAGATTTTTCTATTGAATTATCAAATGTAAAAGAAATCAAAAAAGTATCTGGTTCTTTTACAAATTATGATAACAATGAAAATACGCAAATTTCTAAACCTTTAAAATTAAGTGAATTTGGAAGTTATACTCAAAGAGAAAGTGTATATATTAGAACAGAAAAAAATGGTTTATATGATAATTTGTGGAATTTATGGGAGAAGAAATATTTTGGTTGTGACCATTGTGTAAATAAATATTGGGATGAAGATAATGATGGCTTTTTAAATTTTGAAGAGTTTATTTTTGCTTCAAATCCTTTAATGAAAGATTCTAACTTAAATAGTACAGATGATAAAAAAGAACTTATATTAAACAAAAAACACCCTTTAACAGGATATAGTATTTTAGATGAATATATAAAATCAATAACATCTTTAAACTCTTTTATGAATTCTTCTATTGTGCCATTGAGCGGAAGTGAGCAAAAAATAAATGGAGTTTATGTAAGAGACGCACTTTTATTACGAGAAAAGAAAAGTTTTTATATTCCAGGTAATGCAAAGTATCTAAATTTTGAGTATAAAAAATATGGTAAAGATAACAATAATTATATGACTGTATTTATTGATAACAAGTTAATATATCTTAATGATTTTGCAGGTGATAAAAATAGCGATGGAGATTTAATTTTGGCCCACATACCAATTTCTGAATTTTCTGGGAAAAGTAGCAATCTTATGATTATATTAAATTCCGTAGGTCAAGCAGGAGGTGGTTTTGACTTAAATTTAGAAAGCGTAAAATTTGGTTATAGTGATTATGATTACGGAGGTTATTAATTGTAAAAATCTATGAAAAAAATTTATTTAATAATTATTATAATATTGTCATTAATTTTAATATTGATGGCAATTTATTATTTGTTATTTTTAACCCCCACTTTAAAGCAAGTAAATCAAATACCTGAATTAAAAGATCAAAAGCAGGAAGTACTGGTTCAAGCAGAAGAAAACTTTGCTAAAACAATAAAAATAGAAGAAGACAAATATGCTTTTTACTTATCTTTGGATAATTGCAAACATTCTACTGTAGGTAATAGTGCATGTGAGCCAGTAAAGAACAAAATTAGCATAAGAGATTTAAAATCATCCCAGCTTATTCAGGAAATAAATTTGCAAGATATTAATTCTGATTTTTATTCTTTTGAAAAATTTCCTAAATTAGTTTATGAAGATTTTAATCTTGATAATCAAAAAGATTTTGCAGTAATGTATAAATATGATAGCAATAATTTAGCTTATTATGATGTTTATACTTTTGATGCGGGCTCTAATAAATTTAAAATAAACCAAGAGTTATCTAATATAATTTCTGGACATTTAAGTTTTTCTGTAACAAGCTTTGGCTCTTCGCGTATTTTTGTACCAAGTTTTAAAATAGATTATAAAGTTATAAAAACTTTTGATAAAAATGATTCAATAGACATTGAAACAAGATATGATTTTTTCAATGGCCTGCCAAGAAAAATTTATCAAATAAAAATAGAAAGCCTACAAACATTTAAAAAAATAACAGAAGGAACTTTACTTGCCAATACATGGTCAGAACAAACAATGGCCGAGCCAAAAGATGGCACTTCTCTTAAAGAAATTTATACAAATGTATTTTATAATTTTCAAACTTTGTTTCCTGATAGGACCTTTTATTTAGATGAGTACGATTACGCAGCCAATAGACAAAATCCAAAAAATCCAAAGCTAAAATCAATAGATGGAAAAGCTACTATATATTTAGAAAATTATGGCAGTGATTTTCCTGATAGAGTTGTAGAGCAATTTGTGAAAGACAATCAAGATGTAATTGGCCCAGAAAATATAAGACATAGTCAATATTCTTATGGCCATATATATAAAGTATCTTATGTAAACTCTTTTTTTTATCGCAATATATATTTTTTCCCAAATTTTGGTTTGGTTTTTGATTACAAAGATGCTTCTTCCAAAGAATCTTACAAAGCAATAGAAGAGAGTATTGTTAAATATTCCAGTCCAATGAAAACTTTGCTTACAGCAAAAGAACCGGTAAAAGTTATTTTGCCAAAATTAGGAAGTGTTTTGAAAGTTGGAGGTCTTTACGACATAACATGGGAAGCTTCAAATACTTTAAGTTCTGCAACAGTTCAAATCAATCTTATTTTTAATCACAATTATAATGAAAATTCTGCTTATAGCCAAGAATCATGTATAATGGATTCTGCGCATTTTACAAAAAATACTGGGAAATATTCATGGACAGTACCAAGTGAGTGTGAAGGAGTTAAGCTTGGGGGAGACAATGATTATAATATTCGTATATTTGTGGTAGATTGGTCTACTCAAAAACCTTTTTCAAGTGATAGTGATAAGTTCTATATAACCCCATAATAGTGGTCTATTGTTTATAAAAAATCATCAGCTTAACGATAAACTTCGTTGAGCTATTTGTTTTACGCTTTTGACTTTATATTAAAAAAATTATATATTTAAAATAGCTTTTGGCACCGTCAATCGGCGGTGGTTCGTGCGAGTTTTTTTGGCAATTGCTCTTGAGCATAGCCATAAACTCGCGTCTTACGCGACCCTGTAACCATCAATCAAAGTCCAACGACCGAGATTTGATGCCCAGGGTCGTTTTTTTTGTATTTAAACATATTGAACTTACGCCCCAAAAGATACTTTTCTCGCCGACTCGCCTCGCTCTCGCCTCGTGACAAAGCTACGCTTCGCAGTCGAAGCGGGAGCTCACAAGCAAAAGGGGATAAATTAAAGTAAATGTATAAAATATCAACATTTATTGTTTAATATATTGACATACAAATTAAAAGGTATATAATTAATATATGACTAATAATTACTACAAATTTATAAAGGAATTGAGAATAAAAAAAGGCTTATCGCAGGCTAATGTAGCCAAGGAATTGGGAATTTCTCGTTCTTCTTATATTAGTATAGAACAGGGCAAGAAAGATATTACTTTGGGTGAGCTTGATAAATTATCTCTTGTTTTGGGGGTTTCATTTGAAGAATTGAAAAACCAAGAAATGCCAAATTATGCAAAGTATAAGCAAATGATTTTAGCTTTTTTGCGTAGTGGCGGAGTAATTCCTAAAACCAAACTTGCAAAACTTTTGTATTTTGCTGATTTCGGCTGGTTTTATTATAATTTAAAAAGTATGAGTGGTATGAAGTATCGCAAAATGCAGTATGGTCCTGTTTCAGATGTGTGCTTTAGTATTATTGACGAAATGTTTGAGAAAGGGGAAATTGACATTGACCAAACCAAAGACGGTGCAATGCTTATCTCGCAAACCCGAAGCGGAGCCATGATTCCTTTGTCAGAAATTAGCAAAAAAGAAGAAGAGCTTATAAAAAATATTGAGAAAAAGTGGAAAAATAAAAAAACTAATGAAATTGTAGATTTTACCCACAAGCAATTTCCATATTTGTACGCCAAGGAAAATGAAATTGTTTCTTATGGGCTTTTTACCCAAGAAGACCCAGATGAAATATATTAAATATCAAGTAATTTTTGAGCATTTTGTAGAAAGGCATTTCATAAAATTTTTTGCCAAAAAGTATAAAGGTGCTTGGGATTTTACTTATAGTCTTTTACGAGAGGAATTTGAACAAATAGATTTATTGTTCTTGAAAAGTATTGCCGAAGAAATTAATCATTGTAGAGATATTAAAATTTGTAAAACAGAATTTAAAATTGCAGGAACCAATCAGTCGCGCCATGGTTCGGGAAATCGTTGCATTGTAGCAGTTCATAAAGATACTTGCACTGTAAATGTGCTTTTAGTTTATCATAAAAATGATTTGGGAAATGGCAATGAAACTTCAACATGGAAACAAATAATTAAAGACAATTATCCCGAATATTGCGAATTATTATAGAAAAAAATATGAAAAAAAATACTAAAAAAGAAATTTATTTTAGATGCATTCATTGTAAGGACGAGATTTTTTGGAATACTCAAAAAAGAATGACATATTGTAAATGTGGCAAAATTGCGATAGATGGGTGCGAGGATTATGTTAGAATTATTGGAGATGAAAAAGATTGCAAAGAAATCAAAAAATAATTATTGAATTTGTCCCCTAAAGATTTAAATTTAGGTAATTAGTTAAAAAAATATGGAAAATAATTTTGCATTTATTGACGGACAAAATTTAAACCTAGGCATAAAAAGTTTGGGGTGGAAATTAGACTACTCTCGTTTTAGAAAATATCTCTTAGAAAAATATTCTATCACTACAGCATATTATTTTGTTGGTTATGTTGCTGGTAATCAGCCACTATATTCTGAATTGCAAAAAGCAGGTTATATTTTAGTTTTTAAGCCAACTATTCCTGATGGCGACGGAAATATAAAGGGCAATATTGATGCAGATTTAGTTTTGCAAGCAATGATTGATTTTCCAAATTATGATAAAGCAATTATAGCAACTAGCGATGGTGATTTTTATTCGCTTGTAAAATATCTTTATAAAAACAAAAAGCTCTGTTTCGTGATGAGCCCTTATGTAAAAACTTGTTCTAGTTTACTAAAAATAGAAGCAAAAGAGAGAATAGTGTTTATGGATAATTTAAGAAATAAGCTTGAGTATAAATGAAAAAGCACCGCCAGAGGACGAAACCTCAAGAAGTGCCTTTTCCTATGTATAATTAATCTTATCATAAATTGCCACTGTGTCAATAGCACGGTTTTTTGCTATTCGCTCACACAGGTGTGAGCGAATAAGAATCAGGTTAACAAGCATTAACCTAACCAAAAGTCATTCTAACGTATGTTAACCTGTCTCGCCGATAGGCGGGGATAAACCGTGATGAGCGGTTTTTGAGTGGGTAAAAGTATTGACAATAATTTATAATATGGTATAATTAATATATTATGACTTTCAGGTTTTTCTGCCACTTTTTTAAGGAGTACTACGATGTACGGAGATTTCCCTCCGGCCCAGAACTGTCGTGCGGAGCAAGTGTTGGTCGTTGAAGATGACGACCTCAATCCGCAGGATGTGATTGACGGCGCCTACGACGTGGGCGCGGTCACCTGTAATGGCGAGGACGAAGTGTTTTGGGTCGTTTTTGCTGAAGAGCCCAGACGTGTTTGGGACTTTACTGAACGGTCCCTTCGGCACGAGATCCAAAAGAGGGCACGGGCTTCGGCCGGCGTTCCAAAGACCTAGTATCGAACAGAAGCCAACGAGTTGGGGTCAAAACCAAAATGGTCCCGTAGAGTTGCTATGAAAACAGCACTCCCGGCCAATAAAGGGCAACCTTGCAGCTTCGAGGCTCAGACCTGTTGCGTCGACTGATGAATAGTCGGCGCAACAGGTTTTTTTATTTACAAATTTTTGATATAATGAATTTGAAAATAGAAATTAATTGATATATAAAACTATGACTAAAAAACAAATTATTTTAAATAATATTTTCTGGGGGTTTATTTTGTGGTTGTTTGGCTATATTTTGGGGATTGTGTTTTTTGCTTTTGTGCCAAAAGATCAGATTGGCTTTTATATTTTGCCTTTTGGAACAGCTTTAACTTTGTGGGTGCTTTTGAAAAAGATCAAAAGAGAAGAGTTTTTATGCTATATCGGCGTGGGCATGTTTTGGACTTTGATCGCCGTTATTTTAGACTATCTTTTCATCGTCAAACTTTTCAAATCTGCCGATTATTACAAACCAGATGTCTATCTTTACTACGCTTTAACTTTTGTTTTGCCTATTTTAGTTGGATGGTATAAGTTTAAAGGCAAAAAAGTTTAAAGTTATTTGCTAATTTTTCAAATTCAATATGATAAAATTAGATAAGAAATAATTTTATGAAAATTTTAATTGTTTATTATTCAAGAAGTGGGCACTGCAGGAAAGTAGCAGAAGTTTTACATGAAAAACTTGGTTGCGATTTAGAGGAAATAAAAACTAAAAAAAATTACCAAGGAGCTGTGGGTTGGATTTTGGCAGGTAAAGAGGGCAGTCAAAAAGTGTCTGCAGAAATTATGGCAACAGAAAAAAACCCAAAAGAATATGAAATGGTTATTTTTGGTACACCTATTTGGGGGTGGAATATTTCAAGCCCCTTAAGATCTTATTTGGAGAAAAATAAAAATGAATTTAATAAAATTTCGGCTTTTTGCACAATGGGCGGGCAGTTTGGAAAATGTTTTGATGAGATTGAATTGATTTGCAAAAAAAATTTGGAAACAAAAGTGGCATTTACAGATAAAGAAATTGCCCAGGGTAAATTGGATGCACTTGATAATTTTTTAAAATAAAAATTAATTAAGAAAAAATATGGCAAAGATAAACGCTAAGTGGCATAAGGAAAACAAAATGCCTAAAAATGCGACTGTTGAACAAAAGATTAAGTGGCACCAAGGACACAGCAAAAATTGTAGTTGTCGCGATTCAACAGCGCATTTAATAAAATTAAAAAAAATAATAAATAAAAAACAGTTATTCTAAAAATAATTAGAATAGCAAAATAAAAAAAATCACCTATTAGGTGATTTTTTTGTAGAAAAGCGCAAGGCCAAAGAATAAGGCATTTATCAACACAATAGTAGCGCCAGTTGGCAGGTCAAGGAAAAAAGAAAAAGTAATTCCTAAAATTACAGAACAAAGGGAAACAAAGCCAGCAATAATCATTGATGTTTTAAATCCTTTGGCAATTTGCAAAGCTGTAACTGCAGGCAGTATAAGAAGCGCAGAAACAAGCATTATACCTACCATTTTAACAGAAAGTACAACAGTTACAGCTGTAAGCAAAGTTAAAAGTGTATTGATAAAATGAGTTTTTACTCCTGTTGTTTTAGCATATTCTTCATCAAAAGTTGCAGAAAATAAATCCCAATAAAAGAAATAAATAACTGCTAAAACTATAAAAGAAAGTATAATTGATAAAATAACTTCAGTAGTACTTATTGCTAATATATTGCCAAAAAGGTAGCTGAAAAGATCAACATTAAATCCTTTTGATAAACTAGCTAAAATAACACCGCTAGCAATTCCAATGGCAGACACAATTCCAATGGCAGAATCACCATAGACTTTGGTTTTTTCGCTAATTTTAAGAATAAGTAAAGATGCAATCATTACTACAGGAACTGCAATATAATATGGATATGAGCCAAAAAATAAACCCAAAGCAATTGCTCCAAAACTTACATGCGAAAGTCCATCGCCAATTAATGACATTTTTCGCAAAACCAAAAATAAACCAAGAGCCGAGCAAATAATTGCTACAAAAGATCCGGCAAAAAAAGCTTTTTGGATAAATGTATATTCAAGAAAAGTAATTATTTCCATATTATTTATGTTGATGCCAAATTATATGATGTTCGTTTTTTTCAAAGCATGAGTTAATATCACTATGAGGGCAAAAATCTGAGATTTTACCAAAAAACAACACTTTTCTATCAATATAAAGAAGTTTATTTGCATACTGACCAATATATCCTGTGTCATGAGTAATTAAAATAATTGTGGTTTTAAATTCTTGATTAAGTGTTTGTATTATTTTGAAAAAATCTTCTCTTGATGCAGGGTCAAGCGCAGTTGATGGTTCATCAAGAATTAATATTTCTGGGTTTGATGCTAAAGCCCGAGCTAAAAGCACTTTTTGTTGCTGGCCCCCGGAAAGCTCAGAAAACATTTTATTTTTTAATTCTAAAATTCCTAATTTACTTAGTGTTGTGTTAATTAATTTTTTATCTGTATGCGTGAAAAACTTAGGCATTGTTTTTTGTGATAAAAGCCCAAGTAAAACAATTTCCCCTACTGATACTGGAAAAAGCTGGTTTATGCTAGATTGTTTTTGTGGCAAATAGCCCACTTTTTTAAAATAATCAGAATTTTTTTGTTTTTTACCAAAAAAATAAATTTCTCCAGAATATTCATTAATAAGTCCAAGAACTGTCTTTGCTAAAGTAGTTTTACCTCCTCCATTTGGTCCAGCAAGCCCTACAAAATCACCCCTTTCAATGGCAAAAGAAACGTTTTGTAACGCTTCTGTTTGCTCGTATTTTACATTAAGATTTTTTACCTCAAGGATTATATCCATAAATTATCTATTGCATTCAAGGCCTATTTTAAGATTATTTAAGTTTTCTTCCATAATTGAAAGAAAAGAAACATTATTATCAATATCTTCTTTAGTAACGTTGTGAGCTGCATTTAAAAGAAGCATTTTTGCATTTGTTTCATTAGCAAGCGTTTGAGCAATTTTTGGACTAGTTAATTCTTCGTAAAAAACATATTTGATGTTATTATCTTTTATTTGTTTGGTCAAATTAACTAAATCATTGGCGCTTGGTTCGGAATCTGGAGCAAGTCCTTGAGCAGCTAAATATTTTAAGTTGTATCTATTAGCTAAATATCCAAAAGCATAGTGTCCACCATAAACAATTTCTTTGCTTTGGCAATTTGTCAATCCAGATTTATATTGATCATCTAGCTGTGTTAATTTGTTTTTGAAATCATTGGCATTTTTCTTATAAAAATCTGCATTATCAGGATCTTTCTCTATTATAGCATTTAATAAGTTATCAACCATAATTGTGTTGTTTGCAAAATCTAGCCAGATATGTGGATCAAGTCCATGAGCTTCGTCTGGCATGCCTTCTGTAAGTTTCATTAGATTAATGCCTTTGCTGGTATCAACAAATCTAACATCTTTATTTGTTATTCCATTAATAATATCTTTTGCCCATGGTTCCATAAATTCTCCAGTGTATACAAAAATATCTGACTCATTTATTTTAACAATATCACTTGGTTTTGGCTCGTATACATGTGCTTCAACTCCAGGTGGGAGCAAAAGAGAAACTTCTACTTTGTCTTGGCCTATAACTTTAGAAAAATCATATAATGGGAATAGTGTAGTGACTACAGAAATTTTTGAAGAGTCTGACTTTTGATTTTGTGTAATATTTATTATGGCAAAAAGCACAAGGCCAATAATTATAATAACTCCAACAACAAACAATATTTTTTTATTCATATTTTTTAAGCTTGGCATTTTTGGCCTGCCTGCCGACACGCATGGCAATAACCATAAAATTCAAGCGAGTGATTAATTATATTAAATTGATTTTGTTTGGCAATTTGTTTTTCTTGTTTCTTTAAATGATTTGCAATATTAACCTTAACAATTATATTGCATTTTAAACAAATTAAATGATGATGATGGTCTTTAGGTATTTCATAATAATCTTTACCTGAAATAATATTTTTTAAAATAATATGATTTTTTGTTAAAAATTGTAATTCTCTATATATTGTAGAGCGATTTGGGTTGATTTTTTGAGATTTTAGTTTTTTAATTAGTTCTTCTTTTGTAAGTAAACAACAGCTCTCTGATAGGGAGTTAATAATAGCTTTTCTTGTTTTAGTTAATCTTCTGCCTAATAATTGAATTGTTTTGTGAGTTGTAATCATATTTACTATTGCAACATTGTTGCATTAAATAAGTATATTATATTAATAATCTCAAGTCAAGTAGTTGAATAATTATTTAAAAAGATGTAAGTTTAACTTAGTAATTAAAAATTAAATATATGTTTATAAAAAATTATATTATAGCTTTTGTGGTTTTCTTTGTAATTGACATGGTGTGGCTTGGCTTAGTGGCTAAAAATTTTTATGCAAAACAAATTGGTTTTTTGATGAAAACAGATATTAATTGGCTTTCTGCAATAATATTTTATCTTTTGTTTGTTGCAGGAATTGTATTTTTTGTTGTAAACCCTGCTATAGAAAAACAATCCTTGGTGTATGCATTATTAGCTGGAGCATTTTTTGGGCTTATAACTTACGCAACTTACGACTTAACAAATTTAGCTACACTTAAAAATTGGCCGGTAATATTAACTGTGGTAGATTTACTTTGGGGAACATTTTTATCAGCTGTAGTATCTTCAATTACATATTTAATTATTAAATTTATATGATGTATTTTATTGTTTTAGGATTTGCTTTATTTGTGTATATGAGCTTTTGGTTTTTTGTTTCTTTAGTCCGCAAACGAAACGATGTAGTTGATATTGCTTGGGGCTTGGGGTTTATATTTTTATCTTGGGTTTCTTATTTTGCTTTTGGTAAAATGGGATTTTTGGCTACAGTCACAAATATACTTGTAACAATTTGGGGCTTTCGCTTGGCTTTGCATATTTATCAAAGAAACCTAGGCAAGCCAGAAGATTTTAGATATTTGGCTTGGAGAAAAGAATGGGGCAAATGGTTTTATATAAGATCATATTTTCAGGTATATATTTTACAAGGATTATTTTTATATTTAATTATTTTACCGGTTTTGGTTATTAATAATAATTATTCAAATACTATAAATATTTTAGGTATTTTGGGAATTGTAGTTTGGATTATAGGTTTTTATTTTGAAGCAGTTGGCGATTGGCAATTAGATAAGTTTATTAAAAACCCAGTAAATAAAGGTAAAATTATGAAGCAGGGTTTATGGAAATATACTAGACACCCTAATTATTTTGGTGAAGTTACTTTATGGTGGGGTATTTGGCTTTTAGCTTTAAGTTTGCCTTATGGGTTTTTTACAATTATAGGGCCTTTAACAATAACTTTTTTAATATTAAAAGTTTCGGGCATCCCAATGCTTGAGAAGAAAATGCAAGAAAATAAAGAATTTCAAGATTACGCAAAACGCACAAGCGTGTTCTTCCCATTACCTCCCCAAAAGTGATTTTTTTGACATAAGGGAGTAAAAGTGGTAAGATGAATATATAAATTATTATTAATTACTGCTTAAATGCAGGTAAAAATATGGAAGGATTTATTACATTTTTAATTTTCGTAGTTGTTGCAATTATCGTGCCTTCAGTAAGGCAAATTAATCAATATGAAAAAGGAGTTAAATTTATGTTTGGGAAATACATTGGTATTATGGAGCCGGGCTGGAGAATCGTGCTTCCTGTAATTCAATCTTATAAAAAAATTGATATGAGGGTAAAAGCAGTAGATGTGCCAAATCAAGAAGCAATTACCAAGGACAATATTTCTGTAGGAGTAAATGCAGTTATCTATTACAAAGTTTCTGATGCAGCTAAATCATTTTTAGAGGTAGAAGATTTTTATTATGCAATTTCTCAATTAGCTCAGACAACCATGAGAAATGCTGTAGGGCAAGTTGATTTAGATGCTTTACTTAGTCAAAGAGATAAAGTTTCAGAAAGTATTAGACAGATTATAGATGAAGCTTCTGATCCTTGGGGTATTAAAGTGCAGAATGTAGAACTTAAAGATATTGTTTTACCAGAAGAAATGAAGCGAGTAATTGGTAGGCAAGCAGAAGCAGAAAGAGAAAAAAGAGCTATGATTATCAAAGCAGAAGGAGAAGTTGTTTCTGCAAGTAATATGGCTAAAGCAGCTGAAATACTTTCTGGTGCACCAGGAGCTTTGCATTTAAGAACTTTGCAGTCAATTAATGACATAAGCTCAGATCAATCAAACACAATAGTATTTGCAGTACCTCTTGAAGCATTAAGAGCTCTTGAATCATTTAATAAAAAATCTCAGTAATAAAAAACGTATTTATATTATGAACAAATTTTATTTAAGCATATCAATATTTTTAGTTTTAATCTTGGCTGTTTGGGCAGGTTCGTCTTTTTGGCAAGAAGGTTATTTATTTAATGACCAGGAAAATTTAAATGACAATAATAACAACGCAATAATTTCTACTGGTAAAATATTGAATCTTAGTAATCAAGATTTAAGCAAAATTCCAGAATATGTTTTTAGCGAAACTATTTTAGAAGAGCTTAATGTTTCAAACAATAATTTAACAGGAGCAATACAATCGCAAATTGGCCAATTAAAAAACCTTAAAGTTCTTAATGCTTCTAATAACAATATGACAGGCGTGCCAGCAGAAGTGGGTCAACTTTCAAAACTAGAAGTTTTGGATTTATCCAATAATCAGCTTACTGGTTTGCCAAATGAGCTTGGCAATCTTTCTAATTTAAAAATTTTAAATTTATCTGGGAATAATTATTCAGAACAAGATTTAAACAGTATTCGTAGTAAATTGCCAGCTAGTGTGAACATAATCACAAATTAAACTATTTTATCGAAAATTATTACACGTGAAAGTGTAATAATTTTTTGTTTGAATTTTATCTTTGATCTTGAATATGATGTTAAAAAGAGTAAAATTAAGTCAATGGAAAATATAAGAGCAAGGGTAACCTCTGAACATAAAGGATCTTATAAAGTCATAAATGAAAATGGCGAATTTTTGGCTAAAATAACTGGAAAGCAAATGTTTACTGCCAAAAGTAGAGAAGATTATCCAGCTGTAGGCGATTGGGTAATAATTGATGAATTGCCAGAAAATCAAGCAATAATAAAAAGTATTTTACCAAGACAAAGTATAATTAAAAGAAAATATGGTGATAAAAATAATATTGGAGAAAAAAGTGATATTCAAGTTATAGCTGTAAATATTGATATTGCATTTATTGTACAATCACTCGGCAGAGATTATAATCTGAATAGATTTGAAAGGTATTTTGCTATACTTGGTAATTGTATAAAGCCAGTAATTATATTAAATAAAATTGATTTGATTACAAAGCAAGAGCTTGATGAAATTTTATCTCAAATTAAAAATAGATTTTCTGATATTGATGTGATTTTAACTAGCACATTTGTAGATAACGGGTTGCTACAATTACAAAACTATTTACAATCTGGTAAAACCTATTGCTTCTTAGGCTCATCTGGTGTAGGGAAATCTTCTATAATAAATAAATTACTTGGTAAAGATTTAATTAAAACAGATATAATTAGTTCATATTCAGATAGAGGTAAACATATTACAACTACAAGACAAATGTATTTTTTACAAAATGGTGCGATTGTAATTGATAACCCAGGCATAAGAGAAGTTGGTTTGGCAAATACAGGTGAAGTTTTAGATAATTTATTTGATAAAATAAATGAATTATCTTTAAAATGTAAATTTAATGATTGCACTCATACTCAAGAAACTAGTTGCATGGTTTTGAAAGCAGTAAACGCAGGAGAAATTGATGGTAAGCAATATCAAAATTATTTAAATTTAAAAAAAGAATTTGATTTTTATCAAATGTCAGAAATTGAAAAAAGAGAAAAAGAAAGAGATTTCGGCAAATTTATCAAGAAAGCAAAAAAAGATTTAAAAAATTACCAACATAAAAATTATTAAAAATATGTCAGAAGTTTATAAAAATGCCTAAAAAAATTGTTATAGTAAATGATAAGATGCAAAAGAATTATAGCTATGAGCTACAAGAGCCTATGGGTAAGAATTTTGCAGAGGATTTTACACCCGATATGACTCCCAAGCAGATGCTTAAAGCAGGGGTTTTTGGAGGAAAATATATGACAGATTGTAAAAAAGAATTTCCTAAAGATTGGTTTGTTAAAGCTAAGCTTAATTCTAAAAAACATGATGCTAGTTTAAATTGTTTTGGGGTAAATGCTAGTCAATCTTTAAGCGTGTGGCGTAAAAAAGGCTGGATACATCCTGATGATCCTAGGGGTTGGTTTCAGTGGTATTGTAGATATTATATGGGGAGAAGGCATGAAGATGATCAAAGGCAAATAAAAAGATGGAAAGCTGTTGTAAGACATATTGCGCAAATAAAAAAGAATTGCTGTAAAAATTGTTTGAGTTGTAGGAAGCGTCAAAGACAAGCTGTGCTTCATTGGGCATATGATAGTAGAAAATTTTAAGAAAAATTATTTAGCTTATAAAGTAATTTTTTGCTATAATAAAAATATGTAAATTAATTATTATTAAGAAGTAAATATATGAAAGACAAAAATACAAAATGTTGTGAGGGCAACTGCGATAGCGAAGCTTGTTGCGGTGATAATTGTAGTGAAAATTGTTGTAGTGAGCCTTGTTGTGGTCAAAAAAAGGTTTCTGGTTGTGGAGCTTGCGGTGGAGGGATTTATGGCTTGGCATTTGTGGGGGCTTTGGTTTATTATATACAGCACGCAGAAACTTTTTGGATGGGAGTTTTAGGATTTCTAAAAGCTCTTGTGTGGCCTGCGATATTAATTTATAAGATTTTGGAATTTTTAGGAAAATAAAAATAAATTATTATGAATAATGTAAATATATGAATAAAATATTCTTAAGCCTCTTTTTTTTATTGTGTTTAGTTTTTGGTTTTTTGGTGTCTGGCTTTAGCTTAGCTTCTAGCGGGGGCGGAGAAGCAAGTCAAATTGCATCTGATATTATACCAGCATTATTTTGGATTGCAGTAGTTTTAATTGTAGCAAAAGTATCTGGTTTAATTGAAAAATTTGGCCAGCCATCTGTTTTGGGTGAATTAATAGTGGGAGTTGTTTTGGGAAATTTATATTTATTAGGATTTCATTTTTTTGAACCAATTAAAACAAATACATATTTTCCATTTTTAGCTGAGCTTGGGGTTGTAATACTTTTATTTCAGGTAGGTTTAGAATCAAATATTTCGCAAATGAAAAAAGTTGGAATTAGAGCTTTTTTAGTAGCTACTATTGGAGTTATTTGTCCTTTTATTTTGGGAACTTATATTGTTGGGCCTTGGATGTTACCAGGACTTACAGTAACGCCTATTTATTTTTAGGAGCTGCTTTAACTGCTACTTCTGTAGGAATTACAGCTAGAGTGTTTAAAGATTTAGGTAAATTACATACTAAAGAAGCTCAAATTGTGTTGGGAGCTGCTGTAATTGATGATGTAATGGGGCTTGTAATTTTGGCTGTGGTTTCAGCTATTGCTACTTTGGGAGCTGTGAGTTTTACTGGAGTTTCTTTAATAGTAATAAAAGCAGTTAGTTTTTTGGTAGGAGCTATAGTTCTAGGACAGATTTTTGCTCCATATTTAGGTAAATTATTTTCTAAAATTCATACGGGAATTGGTATGAAGTTTGCTTTAGCAATTTCTATTTGTTTTATAGTTTCATTTATTGCTGGTGAAATTGGTTTAGCTCCAATTGTAGGAGCTTTTGCAGCTGGACTTGTACTTGATTCAGTACATTTTAAATTCTTCAAGAAGCCAAAGATATCAGAAGAATTATTGGAATGTTCTAAAGATTTTTCTCATAAAGAAAAAGAAAAATTAGTTAAAATTGCAGAAAATCACTGCGAAAAACATATAGAAGATTTAATAGAACCTTTGGCGCATTTTTTTGTACCTATATTTTTTATAATTACTGGAATGAATGTAAAATTAGAAACTTTATTTGATTCTAAAATTTTATTAGTAGCACTTGCTATAACACTGGTAGCAGTTATTGGGAAATATGTTTCAGGATTTGTAGCTGGCAAGGTTAACAAGCAAATTGTGGGTTTTGGAATGGTGCCAAGGGGAGAAGTGGGATTAATTTTTGCTTCAATTGGAAGTAGTCTAGGGGTAATTACAAAAGAAGTTTTTTCTGTAATTGTTATTATGGTTATTTTAACTACATTAATAACTCCACCAATTTTAACTTATTTTTTAAAGAAAAATAAAGATTAAAATATTCTTGTAAAAAATATTATTAATTAATAAACTTATGACAAAAATACAAATTTTAAAAAATACTTTGTTCTGGGGATTTATATTGTGGTTGGTGGGTTGGGCTTTGGGAGTTGCTTTGTTTATGACAATGCCAGTTAATTTATTAGGATGGGTGATTACGCCAATCGGGATAATTATTACCCTTTGGGTTTTGCTTAAAAAAATTGAAAGAGAAGAGTTGATGTGCTTTTTTGGCGTAGGATTGATTTGGACAATTATGGCCGTGGTTTTGGATTACATTTTTAATGTAAAATTATTTAACATTGCAAACTACTACAAATTTGATATTTATCTATATTATGCTTTTACTTTTATACTTCCAATTCTAGTCGGCTGGTATAAAACCAAGGTAAAACAAAAATAAATATATGGTAGTAGATATTGAGCTTACTTTAAATAGATTTGGCTTTGGGAAAATCGCTGAAAATAAATTTCAACTGTTTTGTTTTAGATTCTCTAAATGGAATATTGTGAATAAGCACTCAATTTCTTTTGAAATAAATTGGCGAGCAAAAGATAAATAAAAATATTATTATGGACGGTGTAAATAGGATAAATATTAAAATTGGAGCAGAGGTTGATATTGTGCTTAAAAAAGATCAGCCTACAGGAAAGTTAACACACGGAAAAGTTGGTAGGATTTTAACTGGCTCTCTGAATCATCATAGGGGAATTAAAGTAATGCTTGAAGATGGGCAAGTTGGCAGAGTTCAAAAGATTTACCCTACATATGAAATAATTAATGGAGAAGAATGTATTGAAGGTTTAATATAAATAACAAAACGTTTTGATTTGGAATAATAACTGCACTTATGATGCAGTTTTTGTTTGACAATATAGATAAAATATTTTATCATACAAAAGGGTTAAGTTTCATTTCTGCAAAAAAAATGGGGGCAACATGAGAGTTAGGATTTTAGACGATAATGGGATAAAGAGGCGCGTCCTTGTCCTTGCGGAAAGGGACTTGGAACTTGAAAGAGTAATCAAGAAAGCTCGCCAAGCTGGAGCGATTACTTTGAGGGGTAGTAGGGAAATTTTTTGGATTGCTTTTAGCAAAGAGTCAAACTTTATTATTGATCTTGCTAGAAGTGAACTGAAAAGCCTTCTTTCTTCGCTTCGTGGTGCGAGGCGATTATTCGGAGAATAAAGAGTCGAGAACATGGATGTTCTCAGGCGGATTGCGGGACCGTTTGGCACTTGTGTCGGCGGTTTTTTTCTTTTAATATTTTTGGTATAATAGAAATAAATATATTGAAATAAATTATGACAGATTATAAAAAAGCAATTGAAATTTTATTTTCAATGCTGAAAAAATTTAAATTTACTAAACAAGAAAAAGATGCTATTATGACTGCAATTGGAACGCTTGATTTTGGATCTTTGGCAAGAAGCAGGGCAACGAGAATAATTAAAAATAGACAAGACAAACGAAAAAGAGACTTAGAAATATAAACGTAATATATGTAGATTTAATAAAATTAAAAATAATTAAATATATCTAAATATGACAGGAGAAATAAAACATTTATATAGAAGTAGAAAAAATAGAATTTGGGCAGGAGTAATAGGTGGAGTTGGGGAATATTTTAATGTGGATCCATCATTATTGAGATTAATTTTTATTTTATTTTTATTTTTATCGGGATTTTTCCCCTTGTTCTTTGCCTATATTTTAGCTATGATTGTTATTCCAGAAGCTTTAAAAGAAATTAATTAATTAAAATAATGATGCAGGGAGATTTATTTGGAAAATCAAAACCAAAACCAGTAGGTAACTTTCCCGGAACTTATTTGTTTTTTGATACAGAAACAACTGGCTTGCCTCGCAATTGGAATGCTCCAGTAACAGATTTGCAAAATTGGCCAAGATTAGTGCAATTGGCTTTTGTTTATTATAAAGATGGTTTTGAGATTGAAAGTAAGGATTATATTATAAAGCCTGAGGGTTTTGTAATACCAGATGATACAGCAAAAGTTCATGGCATAAATACACAAATAGCAAATGAAAAAGGTGTGCCCTTGCAAATTGCTTTAAATGAATTTGCTAACTTGCTTGAAAAAACAGATTTTGTTGTGGCTCATAATATGAGTTTTGATGAGAAAATTATGGGAGCTGAGTTTTTGCGTAAAAATATGATAAATTATTTGGATAAGAAGCAATTAATTTGTACAAAAGAAATCTCTACTGATTTTTGCGCTATTCCAAGTAATAGTGGCTTTAAAGAATTTAAATGGCCAAAGCTTTCAGAGCTTCATGTAAAATTATTTGGAGCTGATTTTACAAATTCTCATAATGCTTTTGGGGACGTAACAGCTACAGCTAAATGTTTTTGGGAAATGAAAAATAGAGGAATAATTTAAATTGTAAAATTTATTCTAATTTTAAAGACTGCTTTTGGCAGTTTTTAGTTGTAGTTTATCCACTTGAAGTTGTGAAATATAGGGGGTATAATTATATAATTAATTAAATTTTAAAACAGATGGCTAAAAGAGATAAAGAAGAGAAAAAAATGCAAAAAAAGGTCAAAGATGATGGGAAACAAAAACCTGGGCTTTTGACAAATCAAACCAAAAGGATAATTAAGGCTGTGTTGATGTTCTTAGCATCTTTGGTGATTGTGCTTAGTTTTTTTGATAAAGCAGGTAATGCTGGATCTATTTTTGTGAATATTTCCAAATTTCTAGTTGGTCAAGCAGCTTATTCTTTGCCGTTGTTTTTAATTTTGGGTGGATTGATTTTCTTAAAATCACGAAAAAAAGGCAGAAATTTAGCTATGTTTTTAGCTATTTTTATTTCTGTAGTTGGTATTGCTGGGCTTTTAAGCAATAATATAAAAGATTTTGTTGATATGGGTTGGGTTACCAGATCTTTGCCAATTGAAAAAGGTGGGTGGTTGGGTTTCTTAATGGCTTGGGGTTTTGCTAAAACATTTGGTCCTTTAGTAGCTAATTTAACATTTGCATCAGGACTTTTAATTGGCTTGTTTGTATTTTTACAATTTGTGTGGCAGGAGATTCCAAAAGAGAAATTAGAAGAAGAAAAGAAAGAAAAACAAAAAGAAAAATCAAAGTGGCCTTTAGTAGCTAATACTACGCTTTCTAAAGCAGAAGAAGAAGCTATTAAAACAAAACCTGCAGTAGTGGAAGAAAAGCCAGAGACTAAGCAATCTGCTGATGCAAAAATATCTTTGTTCTCAAGACAGAAAAAAGATGAAGAAGATGAGGAAAAAATTAAAGAGAAAAGAAATTTAGAACCAAAAGGAAATTATTCTCTACCTCCTTTGGATCTTCTTACTAAAAATGAATCTTCTCCAACTCCTGGGAATATCAAAGAAAACTCAATGATAATTAAAAAGACTTTTGAGAATTTTGGCATTCCTGTAGAAATGGCAGAAGTAAATGTGGGGCCTACTGTAACTCAATATGCTTTTAAACCAGCAGAAGGTGTAAAACTGTCTAAAATTACTACTTTATCTAGTAATTTGGCTTTGGCTTTAGCAGCTCATCCAATTAGAATTGAAGCTCCAATTCCTGGTAAATCTTTAGTTGGTATTGAAGTGCCAAACAAGATAAGATCAATTGTTTCTTTGAGAAATTTAATTTCACAAAATGATTTTCAAAGCTCTGCTTCACATTTATTATTAGCTTTGGGTCGCGATGTTTCAGGCTCTCCAGTTTATACAGATGTTACAGAAATGCCTCATTTACTTGTGGCAGGAGCAACTGGAACTGGTAAAACAATTTTCTTAAATACCTTGATTTTAAGTTTGCTTTATAAAAGTACCCCTGAAAATTTGAGAATGATTATGGTAGATCCAAAGCGTGTAGAATTTCAAAATTATAATGATATTCCTCATTTATTGTGTCCTGTGATTTATGATGCTCAAAAAACAATGAATGCTTTGCAGTGGTTGACTCATGAAATGGAAAGAAGGTTTCAAGTATTTTCTGAAATTCCAACAAGAAATATTAAAACTTATAACCAAAATAAATCAGTAATTGCTTCTGGCATGCAACTTCCATATATTGTATTGGTAGTTGATGAATTAGCTGATCTTATGGCAGCAAAAGGCAAAGAACTTGAAGCTGGTATTGTAAGACTTGCTCAAATGGCAAGAGCTACTGGTATTCACTTAGTACTTGCAACACAAAGACCTTCTGTAGAAGTTATTACAGGTACAATTAAAGCTAATATTACTTCTCGTATTACATTCCAAGTAGCAAGTCAAGTTGACTCAAGAACAGTGCTTGATACTTCTGGAGCTGAGAAATTATTGGGAGCAGGAGATATGTTGTTTTTATCATCTAAATCGTCAAAACTAGGCAGAATACAAGGCCCATATATCTCTGAAAAAGAAGTTAAAAAAGTAGCTGATTGGGTAGCTGAGAATGGTAAAAATGTACAAGATCCTCAAACTGCTTTAGTAGATGCTCTTAAACAAAATCTTGAACACAACCCAGATGCTGGCAAAGAAGGTGGAGGAGAAGTATTTTTTGGAGATAATGATCCTTTATTTGAAGATGTTAAAAAAATTGTTTTGGAAACTAAAAAAGCTTCAGCTTCATTTTTGCAAAGGCGCTTGAGAATTGGTTATTCTCGTGCTGCTCGCTTGATTGATATGCTTGAAGAGCAAGGTATTGTGGGGCCAGCAGACGGAGCTAAGCCTCGTGAAGTTTATGAAAATGCAGGTTCTATAAATTCAAGCTTGTCTAATAAATCTAACTCTCAAGAATCTGGTTTTGATGAATCAGAACAAACAGTCGAAGCTTCAGAAGATGCAGAAGAATCGGAAGAAGATAGCCAATGGAAAAAAGTTTAATTAAAACTTGAGGTCACAATTTGTGACCTCAAGATAAATATTATTAATTAGAAAAAATATGGTAAAAGAAAAAAAAGAAAAAAAAGAAGTTGAGACAAAACAATCAAAAGCTTTAACTCATGCTATTGATGAGATTAAAGAAAGGTTTGGGGAGGGAGCTATTATGACTATGCGTGAAGTGCAGGCTGTGAATGTAGATACAATTCCTACAGGGTCTATTGCAATGGATTTGGCTTTGGGAGTGGGTGGAATGCCAAGAGGTAGAATTATAGAAATTTATGGAGCAGAATCATCTGGCAAAACTACTTTATCTTTGCACGTGTTGGCAGAAGCTCAAAAGAAAGGTGGAGTATGTGCTTTTGTAGATGCAGAACATGCTATGGATCCAGATTATGCCCGCAGAATTGGAGTAAATGTGGATGATCTTTTAATATCTCAACCAGATTCTGGAGAACAGGCTTTGCAAATTGTAGAGACTTTGGTAAAAACAGAAAATATTGATGTTATTGTAGTAGATTCTGTTGCAGCTTTGACTCCGCAAAGAGAAATAGAGGGTGAAATAGGGGATCAGCATATGGGTTTGCAAGCAAGATTAATGAGTCAAGCTTGTAGGAAACTTTCTGGGATTATGGCTAAAACCAATACAATGGTTATATTTTTGAATCAAACAAGAATGAAGGTTGGTATGGTTTTTGGAAATCCTGAAACTACTCCTGGAGGATTGGCGTTGAAATTTTATGCTTCAGTAAGAATAAATCTTACAAGAACAGCTCAGATTAAAAGTGGAGATGAAATAATAGGCAATAGAGTAAAGGCTAAAATAGTAAAAAACAAAGTAGCTGCACCTTTCCGCACAGCAGAATTTGATATTTATTATAATGAAGGTATTTCAAAATCTGGAGATGCTTTAAGGGCTGGTCTTTTATCTGGTCTAATAAAACAATCTGGAAGTTATTTTACTTTTGAAGGAGAAAAAATTGGTCAAGGTACAGAAGCTGTAAAAGCTTATTTAAGAGACCACAAAGATGTAATGGAGAAAATAAAAAAAGTAGCCTTGGAAGTTGCTAAAGCTCCAGCAGAAGCAAGTGATGCTGAAGAAAAAGAATAAATGTTGTAGAAAAAAATCCCCCTCTCGGGGGATTTTTTATTTAACTGTGTAGGGGAGCAGGCCCATTTGGCGGGCTCTTTTGATTGCAGTAGCTATTTTTTTCTGATGAGTCATACAAAGCCCAGTTTTCTTTCTTGGTTTAATTTTATAAAAACCAGAAATATATCCAAGTAATAATTCTGTATCTTTATAATCTATCGTATCTATATTTTTTTGACAAAAATAACACATAATAATTTAGTTGAAAGTTTATAAAGTTGAAAGTTCGAAAGTTCGGACTTTATAACTTTACAACTTGATAACTTTTTACTTTTAGAATGGTATATCTTTAACATCTATTTCATCAGAAGCTATATCTGATGCCATGTCAGAGCTAGATGGCATAGAATCTGCTGGTGGAGTATAGTTTTCTTCAATTATTGGAATTTCAGGTTCTTTGGCTGGTTGTTTTTCTGAGGACGATCCAAATGATTTTGGTGTATAATTATTGTTACCTGCTGTATTAGTTCCAGATCCTCTTGGCCCTAACTGCAAAACCTCTGCAATTATTTCTGTTTTCCAGTGTTTTTGTCCTTGTTGATCTTGCCAGCTTCTTGTTTTGATTCTACCTTCCACAAAAGCTAAAGAGCCTTTTGTTAAGAATCTTGAAGCAACATCAGCTAATTTGCCAAAAGCTACAATATTGTGAAATTCAGCTTCTTCTTTTTTTTGACCTTGTGAATCAGTAAAATATCTATTGGTAGCAATTGAGAAAGAAACAACAGGTTGACCTGATGGTAGAGATCTTACTTCTGGATCTCTTGTTAAATTACCTAAGACGAATGCTTTATTAAAATTCATATTAGTTTGTAGTTGGTAGTTTGTAGTTGGTAGAGATTAAAAAATCTACAAACTACTCACTATAAACTACTTACTCGCTAAGTATTTCGTCTAATTTTTTATCAAGATCTTCAATTTCAGCTTTTTCTTTATTTTTCTCTGATCGAACCTTTTTAACAGTTGCTTTTTTCTCCTCTTTTACAGTTGACGGAGTAGGTTTTTGTTCGGTTATCTCTTCTGTGTTTTTTTCAACAACTGCTTCTACTGCTAATTCTGTTGCTGGTATTGGTTTTATTCTCTGTCTTCTTTCTTTGAATTTTCTTGCAGGATTTTTAACTAAAATCATATGTCTTAGTAAATCTTTGTTCTCTTTTAATTTAGATATTATTTCTTCGATTATTTCTGGTTCTGCTTGAAACTCTAATATTGAGATAAATCCTGACCCAGATTTTTTTATTTGATATGACAATGTTTTAGCTATAGGTTTTTCTGATTTTAAAATTACGCCTCCATTTTTTTGGATTTGTTCTTCTAATTCCTTTGCTTTTGTTTGAGCTTCTTCTAATGTAATATTAGGAGAAACAATATATGTTAGCTCGTATATCTTCATTATTTTTTAAGTAAAATCTGGCAAAATCTTTAACAAATGTTGAAGATTTTAGCTCTGGATATGCAAAAATTGCATAGATTGTACTTTATTAATTGACTTTACTATACCAAATGATTGCTAAAAAATCAAGGTTTTGTTATAATTATTTATAAAATTAATTAATTATTTAAGCTATGAATACATCAATTTTTAAATCTTATGATATAAGGGGTATTTATCCCGAAGAATTAAATGCAGAATCTGCTTTTAAGGTGGGACAGGTTTTTGTAAGTCTCACAAAAGCTAAAAAAATAATTGTAGGCCGAGATATGAGACTTTCTTCGCCAGAGCTCTTAGACGGCTTAATAAAGGGTATAACAAGCCTTGGTGCGGATGTTGTAGATATTAGGCAAGTAATGTCTGAAGTGGTTTATTTTGCTGTAGGGTCATCAAATTGCGATGCTGGAATTATGATTACAGCTAGTCATAATCCAAAAGAATACAATGGTTTTAAGATGCTTGAGAAAAAAGATAATTTAATTTCTATAATTCGTGGAAAAGATATGCAAGAAATTGCAATGTCAGAAATAAAACCCGTAGAAAAATCCGGGCAAGTTACGCAAAAAGATTTTTGGCCAGATTATATAAAGCATTGTTTAAATATTGTTGATTTAAGTAAAATAAAGAAATTTAAAATAGTAGTAGATTCTGGCAACGGAATGTCTGGGAAATTATTTGAGCAAGTAAAAAACCAATTACCTGTAGAAATAATAAATATAAACTCAGAGCTCGATGGTAATTTCCCAGCTCATCCATCTAATTTTTTAGAGTTAGGTGCTACAAATCAAGTTGCAGAAGAAATAAAAAAACAAAATGCTGATTTTGGGTTTGTTTTTGATGGTGATGCTGACAGAGTACGTTTGTTAGATGAAAATGGTCAATTGATAGATGGAGATATTTCCTTGATTTTTATGGCTAAATATTTTTTACAAAAAAATCCGGGTACAACAATAGCTTATACTGCCACTTGTTCTAAGGCAGTTAAAGAATGGGTAGAAAAATGGGGTGGAAAAGTTGCTAAAACTCCAGTTGGGTTTGTAAATGTAAGAGATGCTATGATTAAAAATAATGGATTGTTTTCTGGTGAGCATCCTTCTTCTCATTATTCGTTTAAAGATAATTTTTATTGCGATTCTGGGTTCTTGGCATTTTTATATTTGTTGATAATTATTTCTGACTCTGGAAAAAAAGTTTCTGAATTAGTAAAAGAAATTTACCATTATCATAGAATCTCAGAGACCAATTTCAAGGTAGTTGATAAGCAAATAATTTTAGATAAAATAAAACAAAAATATTCAGATGGCCAACAAGATTTTTTAGATGGTATTTCTGTTTATTATCAAGATTGGTGGTTTAATGTAAGAGCTTCCAATACAGAACCTTTGTTGCGTTTAAATATTGAAGCTAATACTTCAGAAATTTTAGAATCTAAAAAAGAAGATTTGACAAAACTTATTAGAGAGAGTTAGTATAAATTTGGTTCTTTTTTTTGTCCAACAATTTTACGAGGTGCAAAATGAGCATGTGTATTGATAAGTGTGGCAAAGATGCTGGTCAGGTGGGTTATTTCTCTTTTGAATATGTGGGTTTAACATTTAAGGTATTCAAGTCTGGCTTGGTGTGTTCTGATTGCAAAAAGAAACGTATTTTGCGTCACTTTGAGGCAATAAATAATTTTCTGATTCATGTAGAACACAGTCGAGCCAGAATAAATTGGGAAATTTATCATCATATTGATTCTGGCGAATACGGCATGAGTTATGATATAGATTCGATCAAGAATTGTCTGATGGCGATTGGAGTTTTTTCATTTTCCATGGAAGGGAATTGGGAAATTTTTTCTGAAACAATTAGCCTTAATCCGCGCACAAATGCAGGTGTTCTGTATTTCACGCGTCATGAAGACGCTCAGAAATACGCCAATTTTTATTTCATTGGTGCGAGGTTTAATTGGGCCATTAGGCAAATCGCAGGGCAGTCGTAAAGAGTGTGGGGTGCAATAAAACAGTCCTGTTATTTTTCAGGACTGTTCTTTTTTATATAAGTCCCATTTTTTCGCGAACTTCCTTCATTGTGGCCTCAGCTATCACGCGAGCACGTGCTTGGCCTTTTTCTAAAATTTCTTTTACATAAGAATCTTTTGTCTCAAACTCCTTTTTCTTTCTGCGAAATGGCTCTAAATAATTTATTACAACTTGAGCTAGAGATTTTTTAAATTCTCCATAACCCTTGCCCCTGAATTCTGTTTCTATATCTTTGATTGATTTTTCAGTTAGTAAACTATAAATTACCAGCAAATTAGAAATGCCTGGTTTTTTTGTTACGTTGTAAATTACATCTTTACCAGAATCAGTTTCTGCTGACATTATTTTTTTGGTTATAGATTCTGGGGCATCAAAAAGTGAAATATAACTTTTTGGGTCATCTGACTTAGACATTTTTTTCTTAGGATCTGTAAGACTCATAATTTTGGCTCCATATTCTGGCATTATGGAATCTGGTTCTGGGAAAAACTCTTCTTTATTTGAAAACTTTTGATTAAATTTTCTTGCCAAAGTGCGGGTGAGTTCTACGTGCTGTTCTTGGTCTTTACCCGTTGGTACTGCTTGAGTTTTGTAAAGTAAAATGTCAGCTGCCATTAAAACAGGATAGTTTAAAAGCCCTGCATTAATGTTGTCTTTGTATTTTTTAGATTTGTCTTTGTATTGAGTCATTCTTTCAAGTTCACCAATTGGACAAATTGTATTGAGTAGCCAAGCAAGTTCTGCATGTTCTTTGACTTGAGATTGTACAAAAATAATAGATTTGTTTGGATCTATGCCAGCAGCTAAGTAAGCAATTAATTTTTCAGAAATAGATTTTTGTAATTCTTGTGGGTTATAGGGGACTGTGAGAGCATGCCAATCTACAATACAAAAAATGCACTCATTTTTCTCTTGAAGATTTACCCATTGTTTTAAAGCTCCTAAATAATTTCCCAAATGTATGGCGCCAGATGGCTGTATGCCAGAAAATATTCTCATAAGTTTGTTTGTTATTTATTTTTATTCTTAATCTTACCACTAAGCTAAAGTAGGGTAAACTCTTGACATTATATTACTATATGATATAATTAATAAATACACTCAGATGTTCTGTTTGTATCCATTTGTGAGTAGCAAATGGAAGAATGTTTTTTGAAAGGGGAAAGCCATGAGTAATGGCGATGCGGTGCTGGCTCGTCTGTTCAAACTTTGGGCGATGGTTTGCAAGCTTATCATGGATGGTAAGCGGAGCGCAGAACAAGTTTGCGAAGTTCTGCAGGTCATTGTCGATGAGCGACAAGTCAAGACCAAAGTTGAGGAGTGGTTTGTTTTTTACAAGGAGGTTTTTGGTCTTGTGCTCGATTTTTCGGAATTGAAAATTCCCGAGCGTCGACCCGGCTTTGATCGTCTGATTGTTGTGGCCCAAGGAATGACGCCACAGCGATTGTTTGAGAAATGCCAAGAATTATTTTCGTCATGGAAGTGGACGGAAAAAAACCTTGATGAGATCATTGCGTCTGCACGAACTGCACAAAACGGTGCTTATGCCGTTTGGGTTCGTGATCGTGTGGAAGCAGATGAAGAAAACAAAAATCTGTCTGCCGACGATCTTTCTGTTAAAGGCGAGGCCGAAGAAACCCTTGAAGAACGGATACTTCATGAGTTGAAATATTTCCGAGAAACCGGAAAGCACTTGGATGTCCAAAATTGGACACTGTGCTCCGGCTCGCTCTATTCTGGTGGCCTTGTTCCGTGTACTAACTGGAGCAGTGACTGGTTCAAGGTCGTTTGGTTTCACCCCGATTTCTGCAATGGCGACTTGCGCGCCCGCTCCGCAGTTCCCCAGTAGTCGTTCGCTTTTTCCCTCGTGTCGCTTTTGGTAATGGATTTACCGAAAGCGACTTTTTTGTTATAATAAATTTGGCTAATACAGCCGGCCCGCCTTAGGCGAGGTGTCGGTTTGCCAAGAAAATGGGGAACTGCTTGCCTGATTTTAACGAGTTCTGACTCGGAATAACACTCCACAAGGATGGAGCGTAAACACAGAAAATTTTGAAAAAGATTTTCGGTGAAACAGAAGAAATTTAGGCAAAATAATGGGCTCGCACTATTCTGGTGGCAATGTTCCGTGTACTAACTGGAACAGTGACAAGTTCAAGGTCAATTGGAATCACCCCGATAACTACAATAGCAACTTGCGCGCCCGCTCCGAAGTTGCCTAAAAATCAAAAGGAGTTTTTAAAACTCCTTTTGTGTTAAAGAATTTATCCAATTATTTATATCTTTGGATATTTCTACTAAATAATTTTCTAGTTCAATATATTTTTTATCTTTAATAATTTGTAATTCCCAAGAAGTTCTTATCAGTAATTTTAAAGTTTCAACTTTTATATGAGCTGATTTTAAAGGTTTTAGTTTATAGCTTTTATTTTCAAAACGAACTTCGGTTAATATTTCAATAATGTCTAAACAAGTATTTTCAATTTTCATAAAAATACCAAATCTATCTTTCTTTAAAATTTTAAACGAAATAAAGTAAATCTTTTTGTAAAAATCACAAAATTTATGCAAAACAGGAATATTAAAATTTCCAAATGTCTGGGGGGGGGTATTATTTGCCATAATATTTTTGAAAAAATTATTTCTCTTGAAAATTTATTCTCTGCATGGCGAGAGTTTAAAAAAGGAAGAACTAAGAAGAAAGATGTTTTGCAGTTTGAATTAAATTTAGAAGATAATATTTTTTCGCTTTATAATGAATTAAAAAATAAAATCTATTGTCATTTAAATTATACATCATTTTGTATAAAAGACCCAAAATTAAGAAAAATTCATAAAGCAATAGTAAAAGACAGAGTTTTGCATCATGCTATTTTTAGAATTTTATACCCAATTTTTGATAGGTATTTTGTTTTTGATTCTTATTCATGTAGAAATGGCAAGGGAACATATGAGGCGATAACCCAATTAAATAAATTTACAAAAAAAGTTAGTAAAAATAATATAAGAAATTGTTATGTTTTAAAATGTGATATTAAAAAGTATTTCGATTCAATAGATCAAGAAATTTTGCTAAATTTAATAAGAATAAAGATAAAAGATGAAAGTGCAATTTGGCTTGTTGAAAGGGTTATAAAAAGTTTTCCAGCAGGTTTGCCATTGGGAAATATAACTAGTCAACTTTTTGCAAATATTTACTTAAACGAGTTAGATCAATTTATAAAACATGCATTAAAACAAAGATATTATATTCGCTATTGTGATGATTTTGTTGTTTTATCCGAAAATAAGGACTTTTTAGAGAATTTAGTTTTTAAAATTGATAATTTTTTGGAAAATAATTTGAAATTATCTTTACATAAAGGTAAAATAATAATAGAAAAATATAGGCAAGGAGTTGATTTTTTAGGATATAAAAGTTTTCCGAATTATAGAATTTTGCGAACCAAAACTAAGAAGAGGATTTTAGATAAGGCAAAAGAAAAGCTTGGAATAGAATCGTTAATTTCTTATTTGGGAATATTAAAGCATTGTAAATCAAGAAAAATTAAGATGAAATTACTTAAAAGTTATTTTTCTATTGATAAAATATACAAAATTTGACAGGGGGTTTGGGTGGAGTATAATAGAAATATGGAATGCAAAGATAAAAATTTAAGATAAAAAATAATATGGTAATAAAAAAATCAAAAGGGAATAAGATAACAATCGATAAGCTTGCACAAATTATTAATGATGGTTTTAATGGGCAAATGAAATATATGGATGAAAAGTTTGAGAAAATGGGAAAAGATATGGGAGAGATGAAAAGTGATGTTTCGGCTCTGAAGAAAGATGTTAGAGATATAAAAAATAATTTGCAGGAAAATGCTAAAACTATAAATAAGCTCGAAATGCGAGTTGATTATGTGGAAAATGTTCTAGCTGTTAAAAAAGATTAGTTTGTAAAATTATCTAGACTTACAAAAAAATAGACATCCTGTCTATTTTTTTATATAATTTTTTTAGACTTCGATAACTACGGGTAAGATCATTGGTCTTCTTTCAGTTTTAGCAAACAAGAAATCGCCAATTTTGTTGCGGATTTCATCTTTGATATAGGTGGCATTTATAGGTTCTGAAACAAATTTTTGGCTATTTATGCTACTCATTTTATTTATATCTCCATTAATTGGACGAAAACCATCATTATTATTGTTATTGCCATTTCCCTGAGCTCTCATGCTAGATTTTTCTATAATTTCAATTACTTTTTTGCGAGTTTGGCTTAGTAATTCTTTGTTTTCTCTTAAATAAACAAAACCGCGAGAAATAATATCTGGAGAACCTTTTACTTTTCCTGTAGCGGTGTCAACTGCAGCTACTATAACAAACATGCCGTCTTCTGCAAGCATTTGGCGGTCTCGCAAAACAACTTCACCAACATCTCCCACACCAAGGCCATCCACAAAAACATAATTTACAGGGACTTTATCTTTTAAAATCTCAGCTTTTTCACTGCTAAATTTTATAACAGAACCATTATCTGGCACAAAAACTTTATCTTTTCTAAATCCTAAATTATAAGCAATTTTAGCAGCTTCTTTTAAGAAAAAGTGATTTCCATAAACAGGAATAAAATAATCTGGCTTAATTTCTCTGAGCATATATTTTATGCCTTCAATATTGCTGTGTCCTGAAATATGAACATCAATAATATCAGAATGGTAAACATTATCTGATAATCTATAAAGATTATCTTTCACTCTTTGAACAGTTCTTTCGTTGCCAGGAATAACAGAAGAGGAGAATATAACAGTATCTTCTTTTTTGATTTTAACAAATTTGTGATTTCCAGCAACGATTCTAGAAAGCGCTGCTTTTTCTTCACCTTGAGCACCTGTGCAGATGATAATTAATTTATTATCAGTACAAGTATGAGCTTTATCTATTGGAATAATTACTCCTTTGGGAATTTTTACATATCCTAATTTTTGAGCAAGTTCTATATTTAATTTCATTGAAAATCCATCTAAAGCAACTTTTCTATTTGTTTTATAAGCAAATTCTATGATTTGTTTTATTCTTTCAATTTGAGAGGAAAAAGTAGCAACAATTGTTCTTCCCGGAGCATTTGATATTAACATATAAAGATTAGCGAGCATTTCTTCTTCTGTGACAGATTCTTTTGATACTAATGCACCCAAAGATTCAAGCATCAATATTGTAGGTCTTTTTAGTTTTGATAGGTGAGAGTAATCTATAAATTTTTTACTATCTGTACTTTTTTCAACTGTCCAATCTCCAGGATGAAGTATTGTGCCTACCGGAGTTTCAAGTATTACTCCTACTGCGTCCATAACCGAGTGATCAATTTGGAAAAAAGAAAGATTAAAAGCTCCAAGATTTATTTTTTGTTTTAAATCTTGTATGTATAAAGTTTTCAGCTTCTTTGAAGAATTTTTATCAAAATCTTCAACCCTGTGTTTTACCATTTCAAGAGTTAAGGGGCGACCAATAATTTGAGGGTTATTTAATTTTTTAAGTAATATTGGAGCTGCCCCAATATGATCTAAATGTCCATGTGAAAATATTACTCCTCTGATATTTTTTTCTTTGCCTTTTAAATATTCTGTATTTGGAATTACAAAATCTACTCCAGGCATGTCTTCTTCTGGAAATTGTAAACCCATATCAAGTATAACAATATCTTGTCCGTATTCAAAAATAGTCATATTTCTGCCTACTTCTTCACATCCACCCAAAGGGATAATTTTAAGTGAATTATCTCCTTTGTAATTGTTTTGATTAGGTTTTGTAATGATTTGTTGTTTTTTGCTCATTCCGTATTGAGTGTTATTTAATTTTACGGGATTTATTTTTTGTTCCATAATTTTTTATTTTTAATTTGACTTTTTTTATTTAATTTGTTAATTTTATTTTAGTGTTCTTTCTTTTACAAACAAGAGGTGGTTTATGAGTGATTACACTGTTCAAGGAAAAGGCAAAAGAGTTATGATCCAATTGCCAGGACATACTCATTCGATGCATTATGAAGTAGCGGCTTCAATGCTTAGCGTGAATATAGGTCGTCCTGTATTTGGCACTGAACAAGGCATGAGTTTTGATTGGTCGTATGTTGACGATAACAATGTCAACGCTCAACTAAATCGCATAATGGAGGTTCGGCCTGATGCGATTATAACTTTTGCTGAACCGAGGTAATTTTTTTATGCCATCGTGGCAGTAGCCCGAAATTCCAACGGGCTTTTTTGTTACCCAATATTTTATAGAATTTATTTCGTGGTGCCGCGGGAGGGAATCGAACCCTCAACCCTTTCGGGATGCGCTTCTGAGACGCACGCGTATTCCAGTTCCGCCACCGCGACGTTTGTGTTAGATTTATCTTATCACAGAATTATTTAGACATTTGCTTTTTGAAAGATTCGACCATATCTACTGGAGTAGGATCTATTTTTTGGTTCAAAGCTGTATAGTAAGAAACCCAATCACCTAAAAGTAAAGTTGAAAATATTTTAAACATCATAGAGCCATTTTTAATTTCTACAAATTCTGTAGTCTTGACTCCATATTTTTTAATCAAATTAGCTGTTAGCTTCATTCTTTTCTGAGTCCTTTCATGATCAGCTTGATCTTTTAAAATAATTATAGCAAAATTTTTAGCCCCCAATTTTTTAATACCAGTGAATCCCACCATTTCATTGTGATTTAATTCTGGAAAAACATTGTAAAAGGCAGGAATTTTGGAGTTCTCATTAAATTTTATTTTCCAAATTCTAGCTACTGATTTAAAATTATTTGAAGCATAAATAATTGGTATTTTTTTATCAATTTTTTTAGCTAATTTTTTACCTTCTTTTTCAAGCTCTAAATTTATATCTTTTAGATCTTCTGCTAAATCCATTATTTCAAAGGATATATCTTTTATTAATCCGCAATTAATTAAGATTCTAATAAGTGATGAAAATAAATATCCTGTAGCTGATCTTGGCTGTATGCCTGAAGGGATTTTTGCAAAAGGGATATTATTTTGTTTTGATAATTCTTCAAATTTACCACCTGAAGCAATAGCTATTACTTTCAAATTTTTATTTATAGCTGTTTGCAGAGATGATAAACCCTCTTCTGTGTTGCCAGAGTATGAGATGCATATTATTAAACTTAAACTATCTGCGAACTCAGGGAGGTTGTAGTCTCTGTGAATGTAAACGGGAATAGTTGTTGTAATTACTGAGGTGAGAATATTATAAGGTAGAGCAGAACCCCCAATACCACATATAATAATATTTTTGAAATCACCAGAAACTTTAATTTCATTTGCTAGATCTAGGCCAGCTTTTAATTGATTTGGAGAATCAATTATTACTTTATGCATGTTTTGTTTATCTGTTGTCATATTTTTGAAAAATTAAAATTATAAAAATTTATTTAAAAACTCTTTTTGTTTTAATATACCAATTAGAAATATCCGCAAACCTTTTTGCAGGATCTATTATTTTATCAGCTTCTATTCCTTTAACATTGTCCATTGCCCAATAAATATAATTTCTACTATATAGAAATAATGCCGGTAAATCAATAATTATTTTTTCTTGTAATTTTTCTAAAGTTTTTTGTTTTTTATCATTGTCTAGGCTTTCTCTAGAGTCTTTTATAAGCACATCTACGTCTTTATTTTGGTATTCAGACAAGTTTAATCCAGGATCATATATTTGAGATGAATGCCAGAAAGGATATAAGTCTATTTGAGAGCTAAGTGCTTGGCCATATAAAAGGGCATCATAATTTCTCTCTTTTATAATCATTTTTATATCTGGAACTTCATATATATTTATATCTACGATAAACCCAATTTTTTGCCATTGGTCTTTCAATAAATTAGCAGTTTGAATCAATTGTTGTTGGTTTACTGTAGCTAATATAATTTTTAATGGTAAAGATGTGTCGGGATTTGAAACGCAAAGTTCATTTAGCTTAGTTCTTGTAGCTTTGCCAACTTCTCCAGTTGATTTTTCAGAAGGCAAGTATTTAATTTGGAAATTTGTAACAGCATTTTCTGTTGGTACGCCATAAGCCCCATTAACTTCATCTTTTAAGTCTTCTGTAAAGCCAAGTTTTGCTAAGCATTTTTGCAGTTCTGTGACTTCAGTGCCTTTTGATTTTGAAGATAAATAACTTTTAAATTGAAATGCAGGTGTTTTTTTGATTTGTTTTGCTCTTTGACCGGAATCTAATTTAGTGAAACCAGATTTATCTAATAATTTCTCAGCTTCCTGTAGGTTTAGCGAATATTTTGTTTGTGGATTATTAAAATTAAAGAAACTAGATAAAATAGGGGAATCTACTTCTGTTACTTTATTTTTTGTTGATTCTGTAATTGAATTAATAATTGATTGTTTGTCTGTAGATAAAGCTAAAGCTTTTCTTAAATTATCATCTGCAAGAATTTTTTGTTTCTGCATATTAAAGAATACTGCAAAATATCTTGGTAATTCAAATGAATAATAATTATATTTTTCTGATTTTAACCAATTTTGAGAAATCTCTTTCTCAGCTTCAATTTGATTATTATCTAAAAAGGATAAAGAAAAACCAGTAGTTAATCTTTGGTTTGCTGATTTTATTAAATCTTCTTTACTTTCAAAAAATTGAAAAGCAAATTCAGATATGTAAGGCGCTTGATTGTGGTATTTATGATTCGATAAGAGATTAATTTTTTTTATTATACCATCATCAGATTGTTCTGTGTTCTTAAGCTTAAATGGTCCAGATCCAATAGGTTTTAAATTATATGCAGATAAAGTAAAATTTTCTGGTGCAATTTCTTGCCAGATATGTTGAGGGATTATTTTTACTGTGCAATTTTCTAAAAAGGAATTATATGGATTATTTAGTTTAAAGGTTATGGATCTTTCTGAGTTTTTCTGCACAATTACATCTATCCAGTTTGCTCTAAGTGGGCTTTTATAGTCTGAATTTTGGATTGTTTTGATTGTAAAAATAATGTCATCTGCAGTTAAATTTTGGCCATCATGCCAGAATATATTATCTTTTAAGATAAAGTCATAAGTTTTACCATCTTCAGAAATTTGATAACTTTCAGCTAAATCATTTACAATTTGGCCATTTTTATTATAATTCACAAGTCCAGAGAATATTAAGCTATTGATTGTGCGATCTATATCATTTACTTCGCCGTAAATCGGGTTTAAAAATCTTGGCTGGCCAATTACTCCTTCTACAAAACTTCCTCCATTAGCTGGAATTATTTTAGTGTTATTATAATAAAAATTAGTTATTAGGAATAATCCAGATATTAATGTTGTTAAAACAAAAATTAAAAGAGTTATTTTCTCCTTTTTTCTAAGAATTTTTCCTATTTGTTTCCACTGAGAAAATTTTGGAAATTTTATCATTATAGGGCAATATTGACAGCTCCCAATAATAAAAAGATAGTAGCTGTAATAATTGTTGCGTAATAGAGCTTTTTCTCAATGCCTCTTTTTGAGGAATAAAATTCTCCACCTCCACCAAAGGCAGATCCTAAAGCTGCGCCCCTTTGCTGAATTGCTATTAATATTATTAATATTATAGACACTATTATTTGCGCATAGAAAAGTATTTGATTCATATTTTTATTCTTCGCTTTTAATTATTTTATATATTAAAAAATTTATTCCCCACACAATTAAACTTGTTTCTAATAATGGCAACCATAAAGGAATTGTAATTTCTTTGAACATAATATCTAAAAACCAAACAATTACCATATTAATTACTACGCCAAATACTCCTAATGTTATTATTCGCAGTGGCAGAGCCAAACCATTTAAAATTGGTTTTACAAAATAGTTAAGCAATCCTAATATAATTCCCAAAATTAAATATAATTGCAAATAAGTTGTTATTTGAAAACCGAAAAAAACAGAATCTGCAAATAATTTTGCTTGAACTCCTGGAATAAATAAAACAGATAGCCATAAGCCCCCAAAACCAGCTATTATGTTTGATAAGAGTTTCTTCATTAGATTTAATTATATTAGCAGATTTTTATAAAAATTACCAGCTTTTTATTGATTAACTCTATTTTCTAGATTTTTCAAAAGATTTTGCTTTCTTAATTTTTTGTGATAAGTAATTGCAAATCTGTGGGCTTCATTATCAAGATTTTTAATTAAATTATAAATTTCTTGAGGCAGATTCTTCAAAGGAATAGGATTTTTTTGTCCCTCTATAAATAATTGTTGTTTGCCTTTGGCAATAGAAATAATCTTAATAGTTTGTAGTTTGTAGTTGGTAGTGAGTAGTTTATTTTTTATGTTGATTGCGACATTGATTTGACCTTTCCCCCCATCAACTAAAATTATTTCTGGATATGGCCAATCTTTGTGACTAAATCTTCTTTGCAGAACTTCAGAAAGCATTGCAATATCATTGGGCTCGTTTTTCATTTTTATGCGGAATTTTTTGTATTCAGCTTTGTTAGGTTTTCCATTTGTAAAAACAACCATAGAACCCACGGCAAATTTACCTTGAATATTTGAAATATCATAACACTCTATTCGGCCTGTAAATTGTAAAATTGGTGAGCTGTCCGACCGCTCGCCGACTTTGCTGTGGTTTATTACTCTTTCTAAAGCAAAAATTTGGTCGCGAATTTTACTCGCTCTTTCGAAATCTTGGTTTTTTGAGGCTAATTGCATTTCTTTTTTGAGCGATCTTAAAACTATAGAAGATTTTCCTTCTAAAACTAAAATAAGTTTCTTGATATTTGTTTTATATTCCCGAAGGTCCTCCGAAGCTTTAGGCGAAGGCGGATTTTCAAATAATTTAGGTCCAGGACATAGATCTAAATGGCACCACTGGCATTTTAGTTTTGAGTGTTTATTTGTTGTATAGTAAGGAAATACTTTTCTTAAAAATCTTATAGTTTTTTTTAGAGCGTTACCATCTACAAAAGGACCGATGTGTTTAGGTTGTAGTTTGTAGGAAGTAGCTTGTAGATTTTGATTTGGTTGATGGGTGATAAAAACATAAGGAATTTTAAGTTTACCCTGAGCGTAGCGAAGGGCGACATAAAAATAGTTTTTATCATCACGCCAAACTTGATTAAATTTGGGTTGATATTTCTTAATTAAATTAGCTTCTAAAATTAAAGCTTGTATTTCACTACCAGTTTCAATAAATCCAATTTTTTCAATTTGCTTTATATAAACATTATCTTTGTAGGTGGGGGATGAGAAATGATTTTTAACTCTACTATTGATATTTATAGCTTTGCCAATATAGATAGGTTGTAGGTTGTAGCTAGTGGGTTGTAGGTTTTTGATGACTTGCGATTTTTTAGCATAAAACGCATAAACACCTGCTGTTGTTGGCAGGTTGTTTATATTTTTTACGCTTATAATCTTAAATTTATCCATAACTTAATTTAACACAAAATTTTTATATTTTCAAGCTTTAAGCTTGACAATATATAATAAAATATGCTAAGATATGTTTATAAATTTTATTGTTCTTTTAATTCGGCGGTCGTAGCCAAAAGTTTTGAAAATCAGATAGACATCGGGTGTCTATCTTTTGAGGATTTTTGGCTATGACTGCTATTGGGGTGGTCAAGTTCCTGCTTCGGAATAGAGGTTACTTCAAAGCGGGCAAATTAGCCCAAGGAGTGTGTGGGATGAGGAATGATTTTGCAATCGCCGGGATTGAGGTTGGTCAGTTGAATGCTCTTGTCAAGAACCTCAAAGCTCAAATGAGTATTGAGGATTCAGTGGAAGCGGTTCGGCGCGTCAACTCGGGCGAGTGGATTGTTTCCGAACGAGTTCGTCGATGGTACGAGAAAGATGGCGTGATTCGGTTCGAAGTCACTGCCAATGGTTGGAGTGGTCAGCATTGGGTTGACTACTTCAAGGCCAATGGAGTGGATGTAGGGCAATACGCCAATTCGATTTTGTTGTCACCTGACTTCAAAATCACTCCGGGCGGAACCGTGGTCAAGGCCACTGTCTTTAAAGGAGAGATATTTTCGGACAGCGATCGAATCACGGGAAAGATTCGTGCTTTCGTAGCCCGGTGCCAGCTGAAGCTATTAACGCCCAATACGGATTTGGCGTGTTTGATTCGAAAAGATCTCACGAACAAGGAAGTCCGCGATATGGGTTTGCGATGGATCATCGGGATGTCGGAGACTGTGAAGGATTCCGATGGCGGTCCGAGCTTGCTTTGCTCGCGCTGTGATGGTTCGGGTCCGTGGCTCACTGCGCGCTATGGCTTTCCCGAGTGCAGGTGGCTTCGCGGCATTGGGTTTGCCTTCGTCGAGTAAGTATCTTCGGGAAATTAGTTCTCGGCGCTTTGAATTTTTGTCCTTGTGCTTGGAACCTTTTACCCTTTGCGTTTCTTCGGAATCGCAAAGGGCTTTTATTTTCCATAAAACTTTGATAAACTAAAAATGGTAATAGGCGAATCTTGCTTGAGTTTACGGATTCAGGCGGCCGAATCCAGTTTTTGTGTGTTGAGAGCGTTTGCGATTATGGTTTCAAACGGAGGATGCACAAAATACTAAAAAACCGAAGATACTTGGTGCGAAGAATTAAGGTATTTTAGATACCGAATAAGATTCAACTCTAAGATCGTTTCATATAAAATTCAAAGGGTGGTGGTATAGATGATTTTTCGCAATTTTCCGATGGCAATCCGAACTTGCTTTACTCGAACTGTGATGATTCGAGTCCGTGGCTCAATGCGAACTATGACAATCCCGAGAACAGGTGGAATCGCGACAATGGATTTGCCTTCGTCGAGCTACTCTCTTCATTTTTCTCTCCTTATTTTCTAGGAGAGTTTTGTTTTAAATTTTGTATTTGATTGTGCCAACCACCCAACATTTTACCAATTTCATTTAACTTTTCAGAAAGCAAAATATATTTTTTATCATCAATTGATTTTGTTTCCCAAAGAATCATTAGAAATATTTTAAGTGTGTCAGTTTTTCTAATTGCTAATCTTATCCAAGGCAATTTCTCTTGTGGTTGCAAAAATCCAGCTGTAGTTGTAGTTTCTATTGCTTTAACAAAAAGATTATCTATTTTTTGTCCAAGCGAATATTTGTGTGTTTTTGGAATTTTATTTGAAAATTCATACCAAACAAGATAGGTTTCTTTTAGTTTTTGCGAAATAGGTAATAATGAAACATTGTTATGAAAACTATTTTGCATCATAAATTTGAAGAAATAATTAATATTGAAAATTTACTTTTAGCCTACAAGGAATTTGCTAAGGGAAAGAAAAACAGAATGGATGTTTTGGAATTTTCATTTATGCTAATGGATAATTTAATAGAGCTTCGAGACGACCTTGCCAATCATACTTACAAGCATCAAGATTATCAAGAATTTAAAATAAATGATCCAAAACCAAGAACAATCCACAAAGCAACAGTTAGAGACAGAATTTTGCACAGAGCAGTCTATAGGATTTTATATCCATTTTTTGATAAAAAGTTTATTGTAGATTCATATTCTTGTAGAAATAAAAAAGGAACTCACAAAGCCATAAACAAATTTTCAGAATTTACCAACAAAGTTTCAAAGAACAACACTAAACAATGCTGGATTTTGAAATGTGATATTAAAAAGTTTTTTGCTAGTATAGACCAAAATATATTGCTGGAAATTTTAGAAAAATATATTGACGATAAAGATACAATAAACCTGCTCAAAGAAACAGTTTATAGTTTTAAACTAGGCGGTTTGCCACTTGGAAATTTAACTTCACAACTTTTTAGTAATATTTATTTAAACGAATTTGATCAATTTATAAAGCATAAATTAAAAGCTAAATATTATGTTCGCTATTGTGATGATTTTGTAATATTTTCACAAGATAAAAATTATTTAAAAAGTTTAATTCCAATAATTATTAATTATTTGCAAAATGTGTTAGGTCTCACCTTACACAAAGATAAAGTTTTTATCAAAACAATTTATTCTGGCGTAGACTATTTGGGCTGGGTAAATTTTAAAGATCATAGAATTTTACGAAGCAAAACAAAAACTAGAATGTTAAAACGAATAAAAGAAAACCCAAAATTAGAAACAATAAATTCTTATTTGGGATTATTAAATCATGGAAATGCATACAAAATTAGTTTATTATTAAACTATGATTAGTTTATTTTTTGGGATAATTTTGTTGGCTTTGCCGTTTTTGGCTGTAATCTTATTTAAAGACAAGAATCTGCCTGCCGGTAGGCACGGAATTGGATTTGTTTTTGTTTTATTTTTTAGTATTTTGTTTCATGTAGTCTTGGCCTTGGTAACCCAAATGTTGGGTATTTTTTATTATGGCGTAGTTTTGGGTGCTGTAATATTAGCAGATTTAATTTTATTATTTTTTATTTTTAAAAAAATAAAAGCTTCAGGTTTCATGTTTTATGTTTCATGCTTCAAGAAGCTTGATTGGGCATTAGTATTTGTGATTATAGTTGGGTTTTTAACTTTATATCAAGTTCATTATAATTACACAGGCAAAATAAATATTGCTACAGATAGACAAGTTACTTACCATGAAGTCGAAAATATGCAATATGTTTATCCATATTTTTCAGATGAATGGTACTCTGTTGCATTGATTGAAAACTCAATTAATAATCATTCTCTGCTCATAACCAATCCATTTGATAATAGTTTTTTCTTAAATTTAGAATTATTTTTTCATTCATTTTTAGCAGAAATTATCTTAATTTTAAATTTAAACCCATTAACGCAATATACACTTTTATCAATATTTTTTAATTTATTAATATTAGTTTTAGTTTATTTGTTATTAAGAATAAGTAATTTATCTAAAAGTGTTTGTGCGATTTCTGCTTTGTCTTTGCTTTATATTACTTGTGGCGCCAATATGCCTGGAATGTGGAATCTTATTCCTTTTAATATGGGAATAATAATGGTTTTGATAATGTTTATTTTTATATCTTTGGGTAATTTTAAAATGGTTTTTGCTTCTAGTATTTTGGGATCTTTGTTTTATCCGCCATTATTTATTTTTTATTTATTAGGATTTACACATTCTTTTTTAAATATGTATAAATTGCCTATTCAAAAAATACTAAAATTTTCTGGGTACTTGATAATATCAATAATTTTAAGTGTAATTATTTATTTACTGCTTTTAAATTATGCGCCCATTAAACTATTAGATTATATAATTTCAAGGATATTTTTTGTTTCATATTTTGCACCATTTTCCCCAGGATTTGCAATTTACAATGTAATATTGTGGCCATTAATTCTATTTGCAATATTGGGAATTTATTTTGTTTTTAAAAATAAGAAATGGTTATTTTATCAAGCTGTGTTGGGAGTTGTATTTTGGATTATATATCTTTTTACAAATTATAGATTTATGATAGAATTTGAAAGGATAGTAGTGATTACATCAATAATTATTACTATTATTGCAGGATTTGGAATACAAAGCTTTAAGAGATATATTGTAAATATAAAATATTTTTACTTATTTGAAATTATTATTTTGTTTTTATTTGCTTTTTATATTCCATCTTATACTGCAAGAGATGCTTGGACTAGTCTTAGCTTAGTGGAACCAAAAAGTAAATTAAAAATATTTCCTAAAGCTCCAGCAAATAATTATTTAACAAATGAAGATTTAAGGATATTTAAAAATATAAAAAATGCAAAATTCTTAAGCACTCCTTGGAAGGGCACTGTAATCGGCACTGCTACTAATAATTATCCAGTTGTTATAAAAGAGGGAACAATCTCTATGGGCAAAGAAAATATAATTAATGATTTTGTAAATGCTGACTGTATTGGTAAAATAAATATTGCTGAAAATTTAAAAATAGATTATGTTTATTTATATGATTTTAATTGTCCTGAATTTAAGGAAGTTGATAAAAGCAAAGAAGGGTTTTATTTATATAAGTTTAATTTAGATGAGAAATAAATTTTTAGATAATATAAAAAATATTCTACAACTTAGTTATTCTCTATCGAAAACAAATTTTAAGCTTAGAAATGAAAAGAGCTATTTGGGTATATTTTGGTATCTTTTAGAACCATTAAGTTTTTTTATTACTTTGTATGCATTAGGAAGTTTTTTGGGTGGGGATAATATAGAAAAGTTTCCACTTTACTTATTCCTTGGCATTATTATGTTTAATTTTTTCTCATCTTGCACTATGGCTTCTTGTAATATTATTGAAGCTAATGCTGGATTTATAAAATCCTTAAACATTTCAAAAACGCCATTTGTTTTTTCTGTTTTATTTCAATATTCATTTTCTCATTTCTTTGAAATATTTATATTCTGTATATTTATGTTTTTGCTTGGATCTAATCCTTTGCTAATTTTATTATATGTACCAATTTTTTTAGTTTACTTTTTTATGGTAGCTGGTATTTGTTTTGTATTATCTGCGGTGGGGGTTTTTGTTTCTGATATATCAAATGTTTGGAATATTTTTAGTAGGATATTATGGTTTTTAACCCCAATTTTTTATTTTGCACCAAAAGATAGCTTTGTGGGTATGATTAATCCAATTAACCCAGTTTATTATTTTATATACATTGCTCGAGAAATATGTATTTACGGAAGGATTCCAAGCTTGATGTATGTAATAGTCGGGCTATTTTCAGCTTTGATATCTTTTTCTTTTGGGTTAATATTATTTAATATATTTAAATTTAAGTTCGCAGAAAAGCTATGAAAAATAATATCATTATTAGAGTATCTAATGTGTCAAAGAAATTTACAGTTGATTGCAAGGAAAGTAAGAGTATTTTGCATAATATTATATATTTCCTTAAGAAAAAATCTAATAAAGAAATTATAGCTTTAAGCGATATTAATTTTAAAGTTTTTAATGGAGATACCTTAGCTATTTTGGGTGATAATGGCTCTGGTAAAAGTACTTTGCTAAAAATTATCTCAAAAATATATTATCCTGATTCTGGTTATGTAAAATTGAGTGGTGATTGTATATATCTAAATGGTTTTGGGCACGGAATGAATCCAAGGCTAACAATGAAGGAAAATATTTTTCTTATGGGTTCTTTAATGGGTATAGATAGTAGAAATGTAAGATTGCTTATAGGTGATATTGTTAAATTTTCTGGATTGCAAGAATTTATGGATGTAAAAGTTTATCAGTTTTCTTCTGGGATGATAATAAGATTGCTATTCTCCTCAACTATAACTTTTGTAGAATTTAAGAAACCAAAAATTATAATATTAGATGAAGTATTTAATGCTGGCGGTGATTTAGATTTTCAAAAGAAAGCAATAGAAAAAATGAATCAATTAATAAAAAATAATATATGTGTTATTATCGCTAGTCACGATCTTTCTTTGATTAGAAATTATGCAAATAAAGTAATTTGGCTAAAAGGAGGGAAGATTTTTAAAATTGGTGATCCAGATAAAATTACAAAAGAATATGAAAACAGCAATCATTTCATATATAGATGATAATGTAAAAGAGAATTTTAAAGATGATTTTTTAACTACATTAAGAAATAATGCCAATTATAAAGGGGAGGTTTTTTTAATATATTACGGTAGAGATAAAGAGTTTGTAAAAGAAATAGAACAAAAGTTTAAAGTAAAAACTATTTTTGCAGTTAAAAAATATATAGCTTCTAATCAAAGGAATATTGATTTATATAAATTGATAACCTCTTTACCAAAAGAAATAACAAATATAATGTGTGTTGACGGGGGAGATGTATGGTTTCAAGATAGTATAGATGATATATTTGACGCCACAAAAGATACTTATGGGTTTGTGGAAGAAGATAATATGGCAGACCAAGGTTTTAATTTATATTGTTTAAATCAAATTAAAAATGATAAAATAAAGGATTTATTTTTAAAAAAATTTTCTAATAAAAGATTAATAAATAGTGGGATGATATGTGGCAATAGATATAAAGTATTAAAAATTTTAAAAGAAGTTGCAGAGATAACAAATAAGATAGATCAAGATTTCTTTGCATTAGATCAAGTGATTTTTAATTACGTTATTAGAAAAAACAATAGAGGTGTAAGTTTAGATGTTACAGTAAATGAACCTTTGTCCAGGTATAGCAAATTATGGAAACTTCACAATTTAGTTATCACTCC
>CAINWR010000038.1 GCA_903854535.1 Candidatus Staskawiczbacteria bacterium
CCGGCAGCGGCAAGACCACGCTCATCAACATTCTTTCCCGGTTTTACTTCGGGTGTAATTTTACGCTTAATTTCATCGATTTTAATGTGAAAGGTCGCCAAATCAATATCTAAAAAAAGCGGGGCCAAATGATCAGCCCCACAATGAATCCAATAATGGCATCAACCAAGTAAAGAAGAGAGCCTACACATTGCAACAAAACAAAAAATTGCAACAATGAGCCAAAAGAAACAATAAGCAAGAGTAACTCCCTTTACTCCAGGCTGTTCGCCTCTTCTAAACTTTCTCGTTTTCTCAATCATTTTTCTTACCATCTCACACCACACCATTCTAGTCTAAAAGTTGATAGAAAAAGTTGCGACCATGAATACACCTGATGGCGATTTGAAAGTTACATGCAATGTTTCTCCTCCTTCTTGTTTGATCTGCATTTAAAAAAAAGAAAACTTCTTCAATTATACTTTCTGCTCTCGAGAATGTTTCTCTTGGAAAATTTCTCTGATTTTCAAGAATAAAATCATACATACTCTCTAAAATAGAATTGACCGCTTGGATATTTCCATACATTCGCTCCTCAAAGAATTTCCTTACTAGCTTATGCCAGTTTTTGAAGACCTTACTTCTATCAGAAAAAATCATACCCCCCTCCATAATTAAATGTGCTAATATTAAATTATAATAAAAAGATATAAATGTCAAATTTATTTATTTAAATACCTCCCAGTATAAGATTTCTTATTTCTAGCAACTTCAAAAGGAGTTCCCTGAGCTACAATTTGCCCACCACCTTCTCCTCCTTCAGGACCCATATCAATTAAATAATCAGCACAAGATATAAAATCAGTATTATGCTCAATAGTTAAAACCGTATTTCCTTTATCAACTAAATTTTTTAAAACACTTACTAATTTTTTTATATCTTCAAAATGCAAACCTGTTGTTGGTTCGTCAAGTATATATAAAGTTTTACCAGTATCTCTTCTTGAAAGTTCTGTTGATAATTTTATTCTTTGAGCTTCTCCACCAGAAAGTGAAGTAGCTGCTTGACCAAGTTGTATATATGAAAGCCCGACTTCTTTTAAGGTTTTCATTTTTTCATATATCCCAGGAATATTTTTGAAAAATTCTAAAGCTTCTTCAATTGTTAAATCTAAAATATCTGAAATATTTTTCCCCCTATAATCAATTTCCAAAACCTCTTTATTATATCTTTTACCCTTGCACTCCTCACACTCTACATATATATCTGGCAAAAAAAACATTTCCACTTTTTTTTGACCTTGCCCCTCGCAAGCTTCGCACCTTCCACCTTTTACATTAAAGCTGAATCTACCAGGACCATACCCTCTAATGCGAGCTTCTTTAGTTTTTGTAAAAATATCACGGATAAAGGAAAATGCTCCAGTGTAAGTAGCTGGATTTGATCTTGGAGTTCTGCCAATTGGAGATTGATCAATCAAAACAACTTTATTAATATTTTCTTTTCCCAAAATTTCTTTATGAAATCCGGGCTCTTCTTTTGCTCTGTAAAAATCTTTAAGCAAAGCTCTAGCTAAAATATCTGAAACTAAAGTTGATTTACCAGAACCAGAAACACCAGTCACGCAAACAAATTTTCCCAAAGGAATTTTAGCATCAATATTTTTTAAATTATTTTCTTTAGCGCCTTTGACCTCTAAAAACTTTCCTTCATTTTCTTTATTTGCAATTTTTGGCTTATCATTCATTAATCCATCATTAATTTTTTTCCTTCCAGATAAATATTCTCCAGTTAAAGTTTTCGATTTTAAAATTTCTTTTGCTGTACCTTCAAAAATAACCTTTCCACCATTTTTACCTGCCTTAGGACCTATTTCAACCAACCAATCAGCAGACATCATTGTTTGAGAATCATGTTCTACAACAACAACTGTATTGCCTAATTTTTTTAATTCTTGTAATGTTTCAATTAATCTATGTTGATCTCTTGCATGCAAACCTATAGATGGCTCATCTAATATATATAAAACACCAGATAATTTTGAACCAATTTGCGTAGCTAATCTTATTCTTTGTTCTTCTCCTCCAGATAATGTACCTGCTTTTCTAGCTAAAGTCAGATAATTTAAACCAACATCAATTAAAAATTGAGTTCTATCTAACACCTCCTTTAAAATTGGCTGAGCAATTTTGAAATCATGATCTTTTAATTTTTTATCAAGATTTGCAAAAAATAATTTAACTTTTTCAATAGACATTTCTGAAATCTCATCTATTGACTTGTCATTAATTTTTACTCCTAAAACTTCTTCTTTTAATCTTTTACCTTTACATTTCGGACATTTTTTAACAACCATATATTGTTCTATTTCTTGCCTTGTCCAATCTGAATCAGTTTCCATATATCTTCTATGCAAATTATTTACAACACCTTCATAATCTTTATCTCCATAAAGCACAATATTAATAACATTTTCTGGCAAATTCTTAACAGGCTCTTCTAATGAGAAATTATGTTTCATTGATAAACTCAATAAAAGAGAATAATAATATCCTTGCCTGCCAACTTTATGTGAAGCTTTTGCCCACGGCCAAATAGCTCCTTCAGATAAAGTTAAGTTTTTATTTGGAATTACTAAATTTGGATCAATTTCTAATTTTTCACCAAGACCAGTACATTCAGCACAAGCGCCAAAAGGATTATTAAATGAAAAAAGCCTTGGCTCTAATTCTGGTAAAGAAATTTCACATTCTTCACAAGCAAAATGTTCACTAAAAATTATATCACTAAGCTTATCTTTATTTTTTACACTAATAATTACAATACCTTTGCCTAATTTTAGTGCAGTTTCTAAAGAATCTACAAGCCTAGATCTTTCTAAATTATTATCAAGTAACAATCTATCTACTATTACTTCAATATTATGTTTCTTTTGTTTATCAAGTTGTTTTACCAAAGCTTCTTCAATGGGATAAATATCTCCATTTATTCTTACTCTAACAAAACCAGATCTTTGAATTTCTCCTAAAATAGCTTGATGTTCACCTTTCTTACCACGAACTACTGGCCCCAAAATCAAAACCTCTGCCACCTTACTAGGCGAGCCTCGCCCTGCTGGGCGGGAATCTTTGATTTTCATTACTTGCTCTGTTATTTGATCTATTGTTTGTTTTAAGATTGGTTTTTTACATTTTGGGCAATGGGGCTTACCAATCCTTGCGTACAGAAGTCTTAAATAATCATAAATTTCTGTAATAGTTCCTACAGTAGATCTTGGATTATGAATTGATTTTCTTTGATCAATAGATATTGCAGGGCTTATACCTTCAATTTTATCTACATCTGGCTTATCCATTACACCCAAAAATTGCCTAGCATAAGCAGATAAGCTTTCTACATATCTTCTTTGCCCTTCTGCATAAAGCGTATCAAAAGCAAGCGAACTCTTACCAGAGCCAGAAAGGCCGGTTATCACAACTAATTTATTCTTAGGAATATCTAAATCAATATTTTTTAAGTTGTGAACTTTTGCCCCTCTTATTTTAATAAAATCTTGTTTTTCTTTATTCATATTTTTAGTCTATTATTATACAACTTTTATATCAATATTTCAACTCAAATGAATGCAATTTGCAAAATAACATTTAAAAGAGTAAATTTAAATATGATAGAAGAATTTTCAATGCCCGAAATATCAATTATTTTACCATGTAGAAATGAGGAAACAGCCTTGCCTTTTTGTTTGGAAAAAATACAAAATATTATAAAGTCAAATAATTTATCTGCTGAAATAATCGTTTCCGATTCTTCTTCTGATAATAGCCCTGTTATCGCTAAATCCTATAATGCTATCTTAATAAAACATAATAAAGTAGGTTATGGTAATGCATATTTAGAGGCTTTTAAATTTGCAAAAGGGAAATATATTTTCATGGCAGATGCTGATGATACTTATGATTTTAATGAAATAATAAACTTTATTAATGCTTTAAAAAATGACTCTGATTTTGTAATTGGAAACAGATTTGCATATAAAATAAAAAAGGGCGTTATGCCCATAGAAAGAAAACTTATAGGCAATCCGCTTTTATCTTTGCTATTAAGAATTTTACATAAAGCAAAAATAAAAGATAGCCAGTGCGGAATGAGGGCTATAAAAAAAACTTGTTTAAATAACTTACACTTAAAATCAACTGGTATGGAGATGGCTTCAGAAATGATAATAAAAGCAACAAAGAACAATTTAATAATTAAAGAACTACCAATAAATTATTTTATAAGAAAAGGAAAATCAAAATTAAAACCAGTAACCGATGGTTTAAGGCACTTATTTTTAATAATTAAAGAAAAATTTGTTTAATAAAATGAAAATAGCTATCTTTCACAATTATTTAGATAATATTGGGGGAGCAGAAATTGTCTCTTTAACTTTAGCAAAAGAGCTCGATGCAGACATATTTACAACTAATATAAGTAAAGAAAAAATAGAAAAACTGGGCTTTAATACAGATAATATATTTTCTATAGGCAAAACTCCCAACAACGCGCCATTAAGGCAAGAAATAGCTTATTGGAAGTTTAGAAAACTTAATTTAAAAAATAAATATGATTATTATATAATAGCTGGTGATTGGGCAATGTCTGGAGCGAAAAAAAATGAACCAAATACATGGTATGTCCATTCACCTACTAGAGAAATTTGGGATTTATATCAATATACAAGAAAAAATATTGTTAATACAAAATACGGGATTATTGCAAAATATATTTTTGATTTATGGGTCTTTATAAGAAGAATTATAAATAAATATGATTTAAAAAATGTTAATAAAATAATTTGCAATTCAAAAAATGTACAAAATAGAGTAAAAGAATATTTAAATAGAAATTCTATAATAATATATCCACCAATTGATACTCAAAAATATTATTACAATAATCACCAAAATTACTGGCTATCTGTAAATAGACTCATCAACCACAAAAGAGTAGAAATACAAATTAATGCTTTTAAAAAATTACCTCAAGAAAAATTAATAATTGTGGGTTCTTATGAAAAATCAGAGCATTTTGAGAATTATGCACAATACTGTAATTCTATCAAGCCTAATAATGTAGAAATAAAAAGCTGGGTTTCAGATAATGAGCTCACTAAACTTTATTCAAACTGTAAAGGTTTTATTACAACATCATTAGATGAAGATTTTGGCATGACTGTAGTAGAAGCAATGGCTTCTGGCAAACCTGTAATCGCCCCAAACGAAGGTGGTTATAAGGAAACTGTTTTAAATGACAAAACTGGGATTTTAATTAAAGATATTAATGAAGAAAAAATTATACAAGCTATAGAAAAAATAAACCTTGAACTACAAAGAAATCCCTTAAAATACAAAAATAATTGCCAAAAGCAAGCAAAAAATTTTGATACAAGCATATTTATTAAAAAAATTTATGAAAATTTAAAATAATTTCTAAATTTTTGCCTTGCAAATATTTCTATTTTTTTTAATTTGTAATAAGCTAAAGGAGAGCGTTTTTTTAAAAAAATTCCAAAAAGACCTAAATATTGGTCTATTTTTTTTATAAATTTAATTTTAAACTCTTTTAATTTAAAAACAAATAATTTAGTTGTTATTTCATTTTCCAATTTCAAAATTTTTCCCTCTTTTCTTGTAATAAAATATTCTTTAAGACCATTATGCATATTTACTTTATTAGACGACCAAATATATGTCCCATTATCTGCTATTTTTATATCTTTTTGTGGATCAAAATCTTCTTTATTAATAATATCAATTACATATTGATAATTTCTATTTTCCATCTTACCATGCCATAAATGCAAAATTATTCCTTTTGTGTAATACACGCTTCCATCAACTTTTTCTTTTATTTTTGACTTATGAGCCCAATCCAGAAAAGCTTGTCTCATTTTTTTATTTGAATAGATACTACACTCCCAATTTAAATAATTGCGATAAAATAAATGAGCCATCATTAAGTCTAAATTTGGGAAAGCACTACTATCTAAAATCCCAAAATCCTTAAAAATATCTTTTCTGGCAGACCAAGCGAGGCCCACTTGCCCATATATAGAAATTGGTTTATCTAATATATCAGGACCCATTTGAGCTACTTTATAAGCAACACTATAATTTATAACATTCTCCTGATCGATTGTTTTTGCAACATCAAGTTTTTTAATATAATCTAAAGACATATTATTGAAGCCTTCTGGCATTCTCACATATTCTGAATATAGCTGAACTATTGGGTATTTTTCCAAATTATCGCAAGTTTCTTTAATCCAGTTATTGTTTTTAAATATTATATCTCCATCAAGCCATGCAAATTTATCGCAATCATTAGGCAAGTTTTCAATGCCTATATTAATTAATCTCTCTTTCTGCCACATCACACAATTTGTTCTTAATCTTATAATTTTATCTGCATCACTTTTTTTTAATTTAAAACTTTCATTCTCAAAAGCTAATTCAACTACAAGTAATTTTAATCCTTGTTTAGCAGTACTTTTTCTAAATAATCTAAAATTTATAATTTTATTATCATAACCCACTGGATCAAAAAAAACTGCAATCCCCCAAAATGTTCCAGGTAGTTTTTTAGGCATTTGTTTAATCAGCTCCATGCTTTTCCTGCCCTTAGGCAGTAATCGTTCTTTATTGCCTAAATTATGTATAATTTTTATGCTAGCATTGTACCACTTAAATTATATCGCCAGACTCGATATGTAGAGAATTTCTGTGAAGAAGATATTTTTTTAAAA
>CAINWR010000039.1 GCA_903854535.1 Candidatus Staskawiczbacteria bacterium
ATCGGCAGTTTATGCTCCACCGCGGTAATCATTTCCTGGACATTCATCTGAAAACTGCCGTCCCCGGAGATATCAAAAATCAGCGAATCCGGTTTGGCGAATTGCGCGCCAATAGAAGCAGGCAAGCCAAAACCCATCGTACCGAGACCGCCGGAAGAAATAAATGTTCTGGGCTGATCGTATTTAAAAAATTGTTCCGCCAGGAGCATCGTTGGGTAGCTAAGTCGGGAATAGATAAGCGCTGAAAGCATATAAGCGCGAAACTAACCCCAAGATGAGAACTCTTAGATCTCCCGAAGATTACGGGATTGATAGGCTCCAGGTGTAAGTACAGTAATGTATTCAGCCGAGGAGTACTAATAAATCATACATTTTTTTAGCGTAAGTTTTAATAGATACAGATTTTATAGATCTTGTATGGACTTATTTGCTATGCTTATTTTAACTACATAAAATTTTTAACCAAAAAGTAAAATATTTATTTTAAATTGAACTTTTTGGTGGCAATTATACTGGAGTTGTCCCACCTGATCCCATTCCGAACTCAGAAGTGAAATACTCCAAGGCCGATGATAGTCGCAAGGCGAAAGTAGGTAGTTGCCACCAAAGCGTTCAATTTTTTTTACAAAAAATTTGCAAAAATTAAAAATTAGTTATACAATAAAATCGTATAAATTAAGTAAAGATATTTATAAAATTATGAAAAATATTGTTTATATTCAAATTTATAAAGGTGAAAAATATTATGTGGCAGAAGGTATGAATTTGCCAGTGGTAACGCAGGGTAAAGATTTAGATGAAGTTGTTGCCAATGTGAAAGAGGCTGTTGAGCTTCAATTAAGTGGAGAAAATGCAGGTGATTTGGGTTTTGTAGAAAAGCCGGAAGTTTTGATTAATTTAGAATTAGCAAATTTGCAATTATGCCCAAGTTAAAAGTATTATCTGGCAATGATGTCATTAAGATCTTTTATTATTTTGGTTTTGTAAATGACGGGCAAAAAGGAAGTCATATGAAACTTGCTAGAATTATAAATAACAAAAGAGAATCTTTGACTGTTCCGCTACACCAAGAAATCGACAAAGGAACTCTAAAGGCTATTATAAGACAAGCTTCGCGTTTTGTTCCAGAAGAAAAACTGAATGAGCATTTTTATACAGAATAAAATTTAGATAGATCGAAAAGGCAGTTTTTATAAGCTGTTTTTTTATTTGTATATTTTGTTATGGGAAATATATACGCCAATAAAAAGCGGTCGCTAAATTATGTCATAGGTTTGAATTCGCTCATACAGGTCTGAGCGAATAGGGGGTGAAAAAATGGAGGCTTGATTTGGGGTTTCAAATATGTTATAATATAGCCATAATTTAGAAAATAGTGAGATTTTTGTCCCGACTAGAATACTTTTTAATATTTTAAAGCATCCAAGCCGGGAAAATCCGGTTTATTTTATTAGCAAAATAAAAAAATCTATGGAAAAATATAAAATTCAATCTAATTATTTGCAGAATGAAAAATGGCAACCTGCATATTTAGAACCGCAGGGAATAAATAATGTATTTTCTGAACCGATTGAATTTGCAAAAGAAAGATTTGATACAAAAAAAGAGGCAGATAATTTTGTAAGTAATTATTTGATAGAAAGAGGAATTAAAAAAGACGAAATAGAAATTATATAATAAATTTATGAGAAAATTTGATCTTAATATTGAAAAATGAGAAAAGAAGAGCAAAGAAAAGAAAGGACAAAAGATATTCTGAATTGGATAATGTGGTCTGTTGGTTTTTTTGTTTTTCTCTTTGTATTGTATTTTATTATTAGCGAAATAATTAATTAAATTTATGGGATTTTTTAAGCAACAAGTTAATTTAGAAGATTTTTGTCGTAATTTTTATGATAATCCATTTTTTTATCTTTTAGAGCAGAAAATTGATGATATGGGTGGGTTTGCGGAGTTTACGAAAAAAGCCATAGTTGAAGCAGATTCAAAATTCGCAGATGTTGATTTACAAAAATTGAAGGACGAATTAACATTTTTACGTTTTGAATTATTTGCTCTTGCATGGACGCATAAATTTATTAGCGGTAAAATTGTTATTGCTCAAAGCATTTTTACAAAAAATTATCTTAAAGATAAGGAAATGAATGATATTTGGATTGGTATGAACGATTATAATGAATCCATCCATGATGCTACTATTCATTGGCTTAATGGTCTCGGAAAAATAAATATGCCTTTTAATACTCGCATGATGGGTGCCTTAATTGATGACAATATTAAAGTTGCAAAAGAGATGGGAGTTATTGAAGCTGAAGCAGATGCGATTAAAAAAGTAGACAATCGGCTTTGGTCTGAAAATGCTTGGAGACAGAAATTTATTCTTACATATTTACAACCCACTTTTTATGAAAATCTTAATGTTAATTCCGAAACATTAAATGATGAAGCGCTTGTTCTAGGGGCTATTATTATAAAGAGTTTATATGACGATGCTAAACTATCTTTAGATAATATAAAAATTAGTAAATAAAAAATAGTATGAATAAAATTTTACACTTTATTATTTTACCATTTATATTGTATATAATTCTATTGTTGGTTTTATTTTATAAAGTTTATGACTGTGACTTAAAAATTACGATTGATGGATCTATTTTGGTGGTGCAGAGTTTAGCTATAATTATCGGTGGTTTTTGGGCCTATCATAAATTTGGTTGGGAAAAGAAGTGTGAAAATATAATAACACTAAAGTTGGCATTAATGGAATATAACTATAAACATAATTGGAGTGCATCTCAGTTTCATGGAGATAAGGATGTCGCTGGTTATAAAATAAGGATTTTAAACGCATATAAAGACTTGAAAGAAAAATTATATTTATCCTATTATGTTCCTATAAAATTAAGGAAAAAAATTGAAGAAACAATTTCGCTTACTATTGGAAATAGTGCCGGAAAAAACCACGAAAATATATTTGAAAATTGGAAGAAATTTGAAAAAGAGTTAGAAGAAATTTTTGAAGAATTTGATAAAATAACTGCTTTATAATTTTGTTTTTAAAAAAGTATTAAAAAATGTTTAATGATTAAAAAATAAATTTATGGACAATCAAATCAAAAAATGTGAAGAATGTGGCGAGCTATTAAAACCATCTCAATATGCTCGAGTGATAAAAGAAGGGGATGAGGCAGTTAAAGATATTGAAAATCTTGCCTGTCGCAATTACCCAAATTGTAAAAAAGCAGAAAAAGAAATTATATGAAAGAATTTATAAAAAATTATTGGATTATAATTGTTTGGATGGGGATACTTTTTTTCTTTCCAACTTATTTTGTAATAAATTTTTTGATAATGAAAAATCAAATAAAAGTGGATTCTGTTTTGCAAAATAGTATAGAGACAAATGATGAGAAATATAATTGTAGTGAATTGCTTCTTGATATTGAGAAAGAATATCAAGAGAATGCAAATATAAATACAGAAAAGAATAATAGTGATTATGATAATTTTGTGATAATTACAAACAAAAAATGTCCTTTTATTAGTACTGCTTTTACAAGCGATTGTTTGGATAGATTAATTTCTCAAAAAGAAAAAGAATTAAAAAATCTTATTGTTGAAATAAGAAATGGCGCTATTGTAAAAAAGGAATTTATCATAAAAGAATATGATTCTAGTGCAATGGAGTGGGATAGTTTTTTAAATTATCTATCAATGCACGAAAAATCATGGGAAAATTATACAAGCTCTTTTTGTGGTCTTAAGAATTCGCAAATTGGTGGAACTGCAATGAGTGAGGAAAGCCGAAAATGTAAATTGTTTCAAATTGAGCAATTTATTCAATTATTAAAAGATCAAAAAGATTGGGTTATGTAGCATTCACTTAAACTGCTGTGAGCGAATATAATTTAAGGGAAAACTTTGAATTTACCATTGAATACTGCTGAAAAAGCAGTTTTTTTGGTGGGGCTTGCAAAAAATTGTCAAATTTGACATGTATAAACTATTTTTGGTAAACTTACATTGAATAAGTTTTTTAAATATGAATCAATTTATAAATAGTAGAAATAAAAGAAATGGCTGGATTAAAACAACTGTTATTGTTGTAGTATTGTTTTTACTTATAGGAGTTTTAAATTTATTTTCTGCACAAATTAGAAACTTTTTTTATTCTATAACATCACCTATTCAAAAAGTATTTTCTAGTTTTGGATATAACACAGCTTCAGTAGCTGGATCTATTTTTAACTATAAAAGTATAAGCAGAGAAAATGAGATTTTAAAAAATGAGAATCAGAGATTGTTGGCTCAAATGTCTAATTTGCAAGACATCTCTGAACAAACACAAGCAGTTAAAGATATCTTAGCTTGTAGCGAGCAAGAGGATTTTAATTTAGTTTTAACTAATATTATAGGTCTAGATTCAAAAGAGGACTTTATTATAATTGATAAAGGTAAAGATGATGGGATTTCTGAAAACATGCCAGTTATTTCTCAAGAGAAAGTTTTATATGGTAAAGTTTATAGAGTCTATAAAAATTTTTCTCAAGTAATGTTAATTTCAAATAAAAATAGCATCTTAGATGTACAGGTCTCTCAATTTAATTTAGATTCAGATGATGATACAGTAGAGGAAAATAAAAATTTATCTAATGTTTATGGCGTTATAAAAGGTAGTGGTAATTTATCGCTGTATTTAGATTTAATACCAATAGATTCTCAGATAAAACCAGAGGATTTATTAGTAACTTCAGCGTTAGAAGGTATTTTCCCTAAAAATCTCACAATAGGTAAGATTAAAACCATCAATAAAAATGATTTGAAGCCTTTTCAAACAGCTATGGTAGAGTCATTTTTCAATGTTAAGAAAAATGATAATTTATTTATAATTACAGATTATAGGCAAGAAAAATGATGTGGATTAAATATATTATTTCTACAATTTTATTTTTTATTTTGGCTTTGTCTCAGGCCAGTTTTTTTCTCCATTTTAGTATATTTGGCATTGTACCAAATTTTGTTTTTACTGCATTTATTATCTTATTGTTCTTTAATAAGAGAGATAGAATGTTCTCATTATACTCTGCATTTGTTGCTGGTTTTTTTCAAGATATTTTTTCAACTTCATTATTTGGGTTATATATTGTATGTTTTTTGGTAATTAGTTTTTTTGCAGAAAAATTATTTGGCAATCTAAGAGAAACGCAAGACAAATATCCGATTTCTTATTTTGTTATTTTATTCTTACTCTCCTTTATTTTTGTTGAGTTGGCTCTATTATTTATATCTTATTATATTAATAAAATTTATCTTTTGAATTTTAACTTGATTTATTTAATAGAAATTATATAAAATATAGAGAACATTGTTCAACTGATGGATCGGGAAGTAGATATAAAGATCTAGAAAAA
>CAINWR010000040.1 GCA_903854535.1 Candidatus Staskawiczbacteria bacterium
CCTCAATACTTTCTAAAAATTTTCTTCTATGTTCTTCTTCATCTTCTGCTTGCTTTTCTAGTTTTGACTTTGCTGTGCTAGGGATTGTTTTTAGATAATCTTTTTCTTGGTATTTTGCAGAAGGTGTTTTGGTCCATTGTTCTCTTTGAATTTTTTCTTTTTCTATTGCTGATATTTTAGATGCTTCTCCTTGAGCTGTTTCTTTGTCTTTTTTCTCTTTATCTTTTTGTTCTTGAACTCTAATTATTATTTTAGAAAATATTTGCCTTAATTGTTCACTTACAGCTGAAACTCTTTGTTTTAATAAGTTTTCTTGATCAATCATTGTTTTATAATTTTGATCAATGGCACCTATTTCTTTATTTTTATTTTCTATTTCTTTTTCAACTTCCCATCTCTTTTTTTCTATATCTTTTGTTTGTTCTTCTAAATCCATCTTCTTTTTTCTAAGCTTTCTTTTTCTGAAGCAATATTTGTAGTTTTTTCTTTTTCTGAAATTACTTTTTGCTCAGCTTCCATTTTCTCTTCCTGTTCTTTAATATCTTTTAATTTACCTTCAAGCTCTCTTTTTGCTATTTCAATTTCATTTTTTTTCATTACAAGTTCTGGCTCTTTTTTATCTCTTGATTCTTTAGCTTGTTTATCTAGCTCAATTTTTTCAGCTTCTAAAATAAAGATTTTTTGTTTTTCTTCTTCTGTAGCATAATTTTTTAATTGTTCTTCAGCTTCTAATTCTTGAACAGAGTTTTTATTAAGGACTTTCTCTCTTTCAAACTTTTCTTTCATTTCTATTAAGCTTTCTTCTCTGGTCGCAACCGTAGGACTTGGTTTGGTTTGAAGATTTACTTTTACTATTTTATCTCTTTCTTTTATAGCATCAAGCTCTCTCAGCTTTCTGAGGTCTTTTTTCATAGTTATAATTTCTACTCTTTTTAGAAATTCTTTAGCTTGTAATTCGTCTTGTTCGCTTATCATATGTTTATTTATATTTATTTTAGTTTATATATAATATTCTCGCAACCCCTTGACCTTTTAAAATAATTGTGTAAATATGCTAAATGCTAAAAACTTTGGTAAATTCGCCGTAGTTTTGTGGCATGCTCTTTTTTGGAGATCTAAAATGGTATTGGAAAAAGAATTTAGTTTTTTACTCTTGGCAATCAAGCAAGAGGCTTACGGTCTTTTATTTATCGTTTCCGTGGAGGCTGGAATATATCCGACTTATAGAGTATATACAAAAATTGAAGATATATTCTGGGTTGTAGTTCCTGAACAGGAATACGTAAAAGTTATCGTCGAAGGGCAAGAAGATGAGCAACTCATCAATCCAGACAGTTATGTCCGAATCATAGGGTCCAAGGCAATGCTTTGCAATCTCTTGCATGGCTTGGGATTTGCAACTATTGCTTGATTATTTTCGGATGACGTGCTTTATTGTGCCAGCAGATATGCTGGCTTTTTTTATTGAATAAAAAAGTGAAAGTGCTATACTGAAAGTAACTTAAGAATAAGAAATATAAAGCATGAATAAAAATAAAAATTCATTGGCGATATTTGAAAATTTTAAGATTCGTCGTGTTTTTGATGAAAAAAAAGAAGTTTGGTACTTTTCAATTATAGATATTATAACTGCTTTAATTGATCAACCCAATTTTAAGCGAGCGCAAAGTTATTGGAGTACATTAAAAAGTCGGCTTAAAAAAGAAGGAAATGAGTTCGTCACAAAATGTGACAAACTAAAATTGTTGTCTGCAGACGGTAAATTTTATAAAACAGATGTGGCTGATACTGAAACAATTTTCCGTCTAATTCAATCTGTGCCTTCGCCAAAAGCTGAGCCCATAAAACTTTGGTTAGCAAAAGTAGGTCACGAAAGAATTCAAGAAATATCAGATCCAGAAAAAGCTTTAAACCGAAGTCGGGATTATTGGCAAAAAATGGGCAGAAGCAAACAGTGGATTCAGCAAAGAATGATGGGCCAGGAAATTAGAAATAAATTGACTGATTACTGGAAATCAGCAGATATAAAAGAACAAGATGAATATGCTATTTTAACAAACATAATCCACCAAGAATGGAGCGATTTTACAGTAAAGGAACATAAAAAACTAAAAAATTTAAAAATACAAAATCTACGAGATCATATGACTGATGCTGAATTGGTTTTTACTGCTTTGGCTGAATTGTCAACAAGACAAATTGCAGAAAAAATGGAAGCTAAAGGTTTAATGGAAAATAAAATTCCAGCACAAAAAGGTGGGCAAGTTGCTAAAAATGCACGACTGGAGTTAGAACAAAAGACTGGTAAAAAGGTTGTGTCAAGTCAAAATTTTTTAATAAAAAACAAAAACAAGGAAATAAAATAATTAATATTATAAAATTATGGCAAAATTAAAAAAAGTTGATGCAGAAATTGCAAAATTAATTGAAGAAGAAAAAAAACGTCAAAAAGAAGGGTTGGAACTTATTGCTTCTGAAAGTTATGCGTCTAGTGCTATTTTGGAAGCTTTGGGGAGTGTGCTTAATAATAAATATGCAGAAAATTATCCTAATAAAAGATATTATGGTGGATGCAGTGTAGTAGATAAAGTAGAAACTTTATGCCAAAAAAGGGCTAGAGATGTTTATGGGGCCAAAGATTACCATGTAAATGTTCAGCCGTATTCTGGAAGCCCTGCTAATTTGGAAGTGTATTTTGGTTTGTTGGAATTTGGTGACACTATTATGGCTATGCGTCTTGATCATGGAGGGCATTTAACTCATGGCAATCCCATGAACTTGTCTGGTAAAGCTTACAAATTTGTAGCTTATGGCGTAGACCCTAAAACCGAGCAATTAAATTATGATGAGATTTTGCGAATTGCTAAAGAGTGTAAGCCTAAGCTTATTTTGTGCGGATTTACAGCTTATCCTAGAACAATTAATTTTAAAAAAATAGCAGAAATTGCGAAAGTTGTAGGAGCTATTTCTATGGCAGATATTTCTCATATTTCTGGGTTAGTAATTGGTAAAGTTCATCCATCACCATTTCCTTATATAGATATTGTTACCACAACAACTCATAAAACTCTGCAAGGACCAAGAGGTGCTATGATTTTTTGTAAGCAAGAATTTAAAGAAAAAATTGATAAAGGAGTTTTTCCTGGTATGCAAGGTGGACCTCATATGCACCAAATAGCAGGAATTGCAGTAGCTTTAAAACAAGCTAAAGACAAAAAGTTTCAAAAATATGCAGAGCTTGTAGTAAAAAATACAAAAACTTTAGCAGATGTTTTAATGCAAGAAGGCTTAAAATTAGTTTCCAATGGAACTGATAATCATTTAATGGTGGTAGATTTAACTACTTTTGGTAAAGGTAGAGGAGTGTTTGCAGAAAAAGCACTTGAGTCTGCTTGTATTTCTGTAAGTAAATCAACAACTCCAAATGATCCTTCTGTGCCTTATTACCCATCGGGGCTAAGAATTGGGACTGCAGCAGTTACATCTCGTGGTATGAAAGAAAAAGAAATGAAAATAGCTGGAAAATTAATTGCCAAAGTTATCAAAGAATTTTGCACTATAGAAATGCCAGATGACAAAGAAAAAAGAAATGAAGTAGTTAAGAAATTCAAAGAAGACATAAAGAAAAATAAATTTATTTTGCAGGTAAAAAAGGAAGTAAATAAACTATCTTCAAAATTCCCAGTGCCAGGAATTGATGACAAATAAAAATTATGAATATAGATTTATATTTATTTAATTTAATAAATGGTTTGGCTGGGAAATATAGCGCCCTAGATACGCTAGGTATTTTTATTGCAGAAAATTCTGAATATATTTTAGGAGTTTTTCTAGTAATGATTTTGATTTACCTGCCTCGCCGACAGGCGGGTAATTTTAAAAAATATTGGAAAATGGTCTTAGAAGCTGTAATTGCAGCTGTGGTTACAAGATTTGTAATTGCTGAAATAATAAGAGCATTTTATTTTAGAGCAAGGCCATTTGTAAGTTACCAAGTAAATCAATTAATAAATTATAATTCTCTTGAAGCTTCATTCCCTTCTGGCCATGCTTGTTTTTATTTTGCACTTTCTACAATAATTTATTTTTATAATAAAAAATTAGGAATTGCTTTTTATGTTTTTAGTTTGTTAATTGTATTTTCTCGCGTGTTTGTTGGAATTCACTGGCCAAGTGATATTTTAGCTGGAGCAATAATTGGAATTATAATGGGATTATCTTTAAATATATTATTTAGAAAACATGCTCATAAAGTAATCAAAAATTATAATAATTAGAAATTAAAAATATGAGAGAAAAATTTGAACAATCTAATCAAGAAGATATTGTCCATAAAAAAGAAGAACAAATTCCTCGAAGAAAATTTTTGCGAAATATAGCTGGAACATCAGCAGGGTTTGTAGCAGGGTCTGCTTTTGGTGGAGAAATTCCTATTGGTCAAGAGGGTATAAAATATGCAAAAGAACAAACAAAAGAATTAAGTGCTGAGCAAGAAAAAGCTCCTGGTTTTGGAATATTTGAAAAAGAAGCTCTTATTTTCCAATATTTAATTATGCCCCAAAATGAAGCTGAGTTAAGTCAATTTAAGGAATTTTTAAAATTTGTGCATGGGGTTGAATATAGGCGTCAAGTTCTTTCTCAAATGACAATGTATGAAAAAGATCCAGAGGATTTTGATAAAAAAGGTTGGGAGTTTTACAAAAAGTATTTTGGGGATAAAAAAATGGCTAAAATAACTCCAAAATCAGTAGATAGCTCTGAAATAGCAAAAAGATACGAAGCTTTAAAAAAAATTGGAGCTGAGGATATTTTAGAATATAGTTTAAGAGATATTAGTAGTAAGTGGGATGGAAAAGAAATAACAATTGATATGTCAGATTTTAGGTTTAAGGAATTACCACCATCAGTTGTTGTGAGACATGAAGCAGATCATGTCTCTCAAGAGTCAGAAGATATATATTTTGCTGGAATATCTACTGCTAGAGAGTGTATATGTATTTTTGATGGAATAGAAATGGCTTTAATAGATAAACAATTAAGAAAAGAAAATAATTTATCTGCAGTTGAAAACGAAAAAAAGGAATTATTATATTCAAAGTCAATCAAATTCCCATCTGGAGTAGTTTACACAGTGAGAAGTTTAATTGCTTTATCTGAAAAGTTTTTTAGTTTAAATAAAAGCGAGCCTTTTAAAGAGACTTTTGTTCAAATTCTATCAAATCCTGTGGCGGTGAGTTTTTTTAATAATTTAATTTATGGTAATCCAGGACGTAGTAATGAAGCTATTAAAAAATGGCAAAAAACCGAAAAGCAAAGAGGAAAAGAAATAGAAGATTTTGATAAAAATAAAGAAGTTATTTTAAAGGAATATATAAAAAGATTTATTGACCAGTGTAAAAATACGCCAGGATTATTGAGTCAAAAAGAGTTAGAAGCTGAAGAAGAGCGAATACTTGCAGAGCTTAAAAGTGATCCAGAAAAATTACATGCTTATTTAGTTGAAATTTTAGCCATAAAAGATGATCCAAAGTATTCATTAAGAACTATTTATGGAGGTGGTAATTTGGTTCAAAGTTATCCATTATATCAATTTTCAAAACCAAGAAACGAAACAGATGTTTTGCGAGATGTTATAGCAGAAACTCAAGGAGTTGAAGAGTTTTGGCATAAAAATGGATTAATTGTTGATATAGATCCAAGGTTTAAAGAAAAATAATCAAAAATTATAATTAAAAATATTTATTATGAATAATGAAGAAAAAAAAGAAAAATTTTTAAATCCAGAAAAACTTGGTATATCAACTCCCGGTCCAGCAGATCCATTTAGTAACAATACAAAGGTTATGGATGCTTTTATAAATACATCAAAGTCAGATGAATCTCGTTCTTTATTTGTGCGTATCCTTATAATTATATTTAGTTTTTTATTTTTTATTTTTCCACCATCTTTTATTCTATTTCCTTTAATTTTGAATTTAGATACGATTTCTTTTAAAGAAGCAAATTTATTGCAAATATCTGGAGGCTTCTTATATTTAGTTATAATCTTATTATGGTTTTTTGTTGGTTTAAAAATTATATATAGAAATATACGAAGCAGTAAAAAGAATAAAAAAGTATTAGATGTTACATTATGATTATAAATGAATTAAATAG
>CAINWR010000041.1 GCA_903854535.1 Candidatus Staskawiczbacteria bacterium
AAATCTTTTTTTCATATCTAAATAGTTCTAATAAAGCCTGCTCCCAAGAAGCAGAAAGTAAATTCGCTACAGCAGTTGGAGTAGACTGTGAACTATCAGATGCCAGGCACACCAAGGGCACATCTTGATCATGCCCAATACCTACAACTACAGGCACAGGGAAACCTGCTACTTCACGCACCAACAGCTCGTTATTAAAAGCCATCAAAGATTCCATTGAACCTCCTCCACGAATTATTACAAGTACATCAATATCTTTATTCCTAAAAGTTTTAATTGAAGCAAGTAGTTCCTCCACAGCTCCTTGCCCTTCTACGTGCGAATCTATCATTGATATTTTAAATCCAAACTTACCTATATTATTTAAAAAATCATGAATTACAGCTCCTTGTTTTGAAGTAATTACCCCAATTTTTTGTGGGTATTTAGGAATGGGCCTTTTGCTTTCCACAGCAAATAAACCTTCTTCTGATAATTTCTTCTTAAGTAATTCATATTGCTTTTTTAAATCACCTTCTCCTGCTAATTCAATTGTTTCACAAATAAAAGATAATCTACCATTAGCAGAATATATTTCCGGTTTTCCAAAAGCCATAATTTTCATTCCTTGCTCTAAATTAATCCCAAACAATCTATATTTTGATCCCCAAATAATACAATTAAGCACCGAGCCGTCCTTTTCATCTTTCAAAGAAAAATACACATGCCCCGAAGGCCAAATCTTAGGATCTACAACCTCTCCTACAATCTTGGCTTTCATCCATTTGAGATCATCATTTAACACCGAAACAAATTCAGATATAGAATAAATTTTATTTTTATCAATCTCCATATTTTTATTCACTAACTTTCAATTTTTTATTATTATAAATTTTAAAGATTTCAAGCCACATTACTCCCACAAAGCTAGCTATCAAAACAATCATAATTTCTATAAAATTTAATTTGGCAAAATGGAAAATACCAATAAAAAATGGTACAAACAAAACTAAAGTAAGCGCCAGCAAAACCACAACCAAAACAACCCATAAGGCAGTTGTGCCTTGCTTGATAGTTTTAATAAAATTTTTACTCCAAGAAAGATTTGTTAAAATTAATAATAAATTTGAAAGCACAATTGCCAAAAACGTCATTGTTCTTACTTGTGATTCTGATTTTTCAGAATTAATAGCAAAAAAGAAAACTACAAGCACCGAAAGTAAAACAATTATTCCTTGTAATATTCCAAAAGAAATTGATTTTAATGAAAACATTGGAATATTTAATTTACGTGGAGGTCTTTGCATTATATTTGCTTCTTCTTTTTGTGCTTCAAAGACCATAGAACAAGTAGGATCAATAATAAATTCTAAAAATGCTATGTGAAGTGGCATAAAAACAATTGGAAAATTAAAAAGTATTGGTAAAATTGCCATACCTGCAATTGGAATATGAATTGTAATAATATAATTCATTGCCTTTTTAAGGTTATCATAAATCCTTCGGCCCATTTTTACAGATTTAATAATAGATGGGAAATCATCATTAAGTAAAACCAATTCCGAAGCTTCACGAGCTACATCTGTGCCCCTACCCATAGCAATACCTATATTTGCAGATTTCAAAGCTGGAGCATCATTTACCCCATCTCCAGTCATAGCTACAATTTCACCATTTACTTTTAAAGCATTTATTATTTTTAATTTTTGTTCTGGAACGATTCTAGCAAAAATATTTGTAATTTTAATTTTTTCTCTTAACTCTTTATCTGACATTAGTTCTAAATCTTTACCTTCAATATAATTTTCTGGCCTTTGCAAACCAATTTGCTCTGCTATGTGTTGTGCTGTTATAGGATAGTCCCCAGTTATCATTATTACTCTAATTCCCGCCATATAAGCTTCTTTTAATGCATCTTTAATATCACTTTTTACAGGATCAGAAAAAGCTAATAATCCAATAAACTTAAATTTAAAATCTTTATGGCTTTCTGGAAGCTTTGTAGATTGACTTTTACTTAAAACAGCTTGTGCAACACCTAAAACCCTATAACCCTTTTTAGCTAATTCTCTTACTTTTAGATGCAAATCTCTTTCTTTTTTATCTGAAAGCCTGCATAATTTTAAAATTGCTTCTGGAGAGCCTTTGGAAAATGCATAATATTTATTCTTATTTCTCCAAATATGAGTTACTGCAGAAATCTGTTTAGTAAAAGGATATTCTTTTACAATCTCCCAAGATTTATATTTCTTATCAAAATCTAAAACAAATTCATTTACTTTATTTTTTATTTCTTTTTCAATTGGATCAAATGGTTCTTGCTTACTTGCCAAAAATGCAAAACTCAGCACATCTTTTTTAATACCTACAACTTCTCCTAAACTCATTATATTCTTAGTCAAAGTACCTGTTTTGTCTACACATAGCACAGTACAAGCCCCAAGGGTCTCTATTACCTGAGTATTTCTAGTTAAAACTTTATGTTTTGAAATTCGCCAAGCTCCTACCGCTAAAAACACAATTAAAACAACTGGAAATTCTTCTGGCAAAATAGACATACTTAAAGTTAAACCATAAAGAACTCCTCCCATAAAATCTTGTTTTACAAATCCATAAACCAAAACCAATAACACACAAAAAGAAATACCAATAATTGCAAAAGATTTTACAATTTTAGCTGTTTCTTTTTTTAATAAGGTGTCTTCTTGTTTTATATGTTCTAGAGCTTTACCAATTTTACCCATTTGCGTATTTACTCCTACTTGTAAAACCTTGGCAAATCCTGTACCAGAAGTTACCATTGTCCCAGCATAAACAAATGATTTATCTAATTTAGACACTGATAAAGATTCTCCAGTAAGCAATGACTCATCTATAGTTAAATTAATGCTACTTAAGACAATAGCATCTGCTGGAACTCTATCTCCCTCTTGAAGAATTAAAACATCATCTACTACTACTTCTTTGCTTTTTATTCTTTCTCTTTGTCCTTCGCGCAAGACATAAGCCATAGGACTAGCTAAATCTTTTAAAGATTCTAAAGCTCTTTCTGTTTTTCTTTCTTGATAGAAAGTCATTGCAATCATTAAAAATATAAAAGATAAAAGTATTAAAGAATCTTTTATATCTCCCAAAAGTAAATAAATAACACCAGAAGCTAATAAAAGCAAAAGCATTGGCTCTTTTAAAAGTTTTATTAAAATAAAAAAAATACTCTGTCTTTTTTCAGAAGGCAATTCATTGAACCCATATTTTGCTAATTTTTCTTTAGCTTCTTTTTCTGTAAGCCCAATTAAATTATCCATGTATTAACTTTAAATCTTTATAAAATAATTTTTCTGCTATTTTATAAATTGCATAAGTCATAAAAGGAGCTGCAAAAACATCTATAGAATAATGCAAATGCCCCAAAAGCATAATTATTCCAAAAAATGCTGAACAGGAAAATAAAAAATATCTTAGCTTTTTTTCTTTATAAAATATCAAAGCAAATAAAAATGGAATTCCTGTATGTCCTGAGAAAAAGAAATCGCTTTTGCTAGAAAATAAAAAATTGTAAATATTATATCCAATTGTATTTGCATCCATCACAACTTGATGAAAATTTACACCCAAATGCGTAAGCCCAACAAAAAATGCTCTAATTATTATAAAAAGACCTAAGGTTTTTAAGCCAAAAGATAAATATTTTGGCTTTAAAATACCTAAAACCAAAATAAAAATCATAAAGATTAAAGTTGCTTGAATAACAATTTCATCCACGTTCATAGTGGGAATATTATCTAAAATAATATCCCCTACTGGAGTGCTTACAGAATTATCTACATAATTATCTGAATAACCCTTTAATATAATAGCTATAATAAAAAATAATAAACTATTCAAAAAATTATAAAATTTAATTCTTGTCCAAAAATTTTTATGAATTAAATATATTTTATTGAAATATTTTATCATAGTTTATTATATCACTTTATTTGAGTACCAGGTAAAACATCTTTTTCTGGTTGCAAAATTATTGGCAAATTATCTAAAGTAGCGCATAAAATCATACCATTACTTGATAATCCCATAATCTCTCTTGGCTCAAGATTTATGATAAATAGAGCTTCTTTACCAATCATAAAATCTGGCTCATAGGATTTGGCAATACCAGAGATTATTTGACGTTGTCCAATTTCAACCCCAAAATCAACTTCAAGCTTTAAAAGTTTTTCTGAACCCTCTACTTTTACAGCAGTTGCAATTTTGCCAATTCTCAAATCTAATTTTATCAAATCCTCAATTTTTATTATATCCATATTTTTATTTATTAATAATATTATTTTCTACCTTCAAAAGCAGATTCTAAAGTTTCTTCATCGGCATATTCTAATTCCCCACCAACTGGAATTCCGCGCGCTAAATGAGTAACCTTGAAGCCTTGTCCTGAGTAAAGTCGAAGGATTTCTTTTAAAATTCTCTCAACTAGCACAGAAGCATTAATTCCTTCAGGAGTTGGATTGGTGGCAATAATTATTTCTACAAATTTTGCATCTTTTATATTAAATTTTTCAGGATTAATAATTCTTTGTTTTAATCCCTCTAATTTCAGCGTATTTATTTCTTGATTTCTCGTTAAGCTTCCAGATAAATTTAAGATAAAATAAAGCCCATTATATTTTCCAGTTTTTTCAATAGAAATTAAATCTTGTTCTTTTTCTATAATACAAAGAAGATTCTTATTACGATTGTAACTTGTGCAAATTGGACAAAGTAAATTATCGCCCTGATGTGGATTTAAACAAAAACTACAAAATTTTATTTTGTTTTTAAGTTCCAAAATTGCATTTGTGATTTCTTCAATTCTTTCTTTGGGTTGGCGCATTAAATAAAAAACAAAACGCGAAGCAGTGCGCGGTCCTACAGTAGGAAAATCAGAAAACAAATTACTTAATCTTTGTATAATATCCATTTTAGAAAATAAATTGTTGCGGGACTTGGACTCGAACCAAGATACCATCCTCCAGAGGGATGTGTCCTACCATTAGACGATCCCGCAATATTGTTTAAATTATATTAACTAAACTTTTAAATGTCTTCTTACTGCAAAAAAACTGGAAATTACTCCTACCCCGACGCCAAAAATAATTTGTACTAATATAAAAATCCAAATGTTTGAAATAAAATATTTAAATGAATTAAAACCTGGTAATATTGTATAAATCTTATCTGATAAAAAATGAAAGCCCATCATAGATATTATAAAACAAATCACAAAAGCAATAAATCCATAAATAGCTCCTTGGATTATAAATGGCCCTCTTATAAACCAATTTGTAGCCCCTACTATTTTCATAGTTGATATCTCTTCTTTTAAAGAACTTACTGTGAGCTTTATTGTATTGAAAACTACCATTATAGCAATAACAATCAAGACAAAACCCAAAACTAAACCTGTTTTAGTAATTGAGGATCTTATAGAAAATACGGTGTTTATTATATCTTTTTTCTCAGAGAAATCAACTTTCTCTATCAATTCAGCAAAATTTTCTCCAGCTAAGATATCTGAAACTTCTTTAAATTGCTCTGGATTACCATCTGTTTTGATATTTAAAGATGGTAAAAAAGGGTTCCCGCCAACTTCAAATAAAGCTTTTGCTAAAACTTCATTTTCACCGTACTTTCTCTTAAAATCTTCTAATGCTTGATCTTTGGAAATATACTCTACTTCTTTTACAAAAGAAGATTTTGATATTTTATCTTTCACTAAAATAATATCTTGCTCCTGAATCTCTTCTTTAAAATATGCTGTAATATCTATTTTATTTTGTATTTGCAATAATAAATAATCTGAAGCTCCCCAGAAAAACAAAAGACAAGTAGCTAACATCACAGTTACTACCAAAACAAAAATCGCAGCTAATGATATGCCTTTGTTCCTTAAGAAATCAGTAAAGGCAAATTTTAATATTCTAATAAAATTTTTAAACATAATTTTTATTGATATTTTTTATTAATTTATTTTATCATATTGTATGTAACAAAAAAAGCCCTGTCGTTCCGACAAGGCCTTGAGAAGTTTTGTTCAGAACTTCCACAACCCAGCGAACTCGCATTTCTGCTATCCACTGGGAACTTACAAACCGAATCAACTACTCCTCAAAAAGCCAATCGACTTCCGCATCCCAAAAATCATTTCTAGGAGCGAGAGCGTCGACAAGATCCGACCCGCTCTCTGCTTCGCCAGCGATTGGGCGCGCATTTAAGTAGTTGATCACCACCAATACATCCAGTGGCGAAACCAAATAATCGCCATTCACATCAATGAAGGTGCGGAAGCTTGGCTCTCGATTAAGAAGAGCCCCCACATATTCACTTCCGTATTCACCGTTGAGTCGATTAATGACCACCAACACATCCAGAGGCGTCACCAATCCATCGCCGTTGACGTCCAGCGAATTCACAGGATTGGTCAATGGGCTTGGAGCAGTTGTCCTGGAGACGGTCACCGTCGCCTGATGGCTCCCGCCACTCAACTCATCGACTGCCAGAACCGTAATCGAAAAATGCGCCGGCCCCCAATATGTCCCGGTGATGTGACCTTGGGCGTTAAGAGTGAGGCCGACTGGTAGAGAACCTCCGACAACCTGCCAACTCCCATCCTGCATGTGGCGTCCGGAAACGCTAGAAATTGCGATATCCAAATTCCCGGGCTCAACCGTCTGATCCATCGAAACGATGGCCGAGCGGTACTTAGCAACAATCGGGGCCATCTCACGAATCATTCGGGCATTGTCCTCATGCTCGGCTGTCCCGATAGGGCCTTCCGCTAACTGGCCATTGGGCAAGCGAAAACTCACCGTGTACCCTGGCTGAGAGTACACGGAAAGCGCTCTGTCCGCCATGTTTCCCAGCGTGGACGAATACACTTGAGTTCCGTATGTGTACTCCGTGTCCACGCATACTCCGGACAAGCAATCCGCGTAGACGACAGTCCCCACGAAGGCATGCGCGTAGGGTTGCAGCAGATCTGCCTCCTGCTCCTGCGTCATCACTTCACTCTGGTGGCCAGCGCCGAAGATATGACCCGTCTCATGCGCAACATGGAACTCCCGAAAAGAGCACTGCATATTGATCACGACTATGAAGGCGCGGTCATCGTGAGGAATATTCTCTGTCTTACCCGGCGCCGTTGACGCGCCACAGTACTGAGCAGACAGCTTCGTATTTGCGGTGTAGACGTATAAAACGTCGACTCCGCTTTCCGCCCGAAATCCTTCAAGAGCATCAACGCTAAGTCCGCTCTCAATCAATTCTCCGACATTCGTCACGCCGACCGGGATATCGACGCTGACTTCCATGTCTTTGACATGGACAACAGTAAGATCGATATCGGATCTTGTCATCGTCTCATTCAAATCCTGAAAGTCCTCCGCAATCCATGCTTCGATCTCCTGCTTACTCCCCGCCTTCGCCAGCGCCGTCTGGTCGTACATGACCAACGCGTCAACAATGGTCGTAAGGAGAGACCGGTCCTCCAGCGATTCAAAGCGCAACTGACGACCACGACGGCTCTGAGCGCGACGAGCGCTCTGAGAACTGAGACGCTCATCCCGACGACCCGAGAACAACTTCGAAAACAACATAGCAATAGCCTTTCACGGAAAAACCGCGAACACAACACACTAGAAACACGACTTACGAAGTTAATATTATTATGCGCAATAAAACTAACTGCGCAAGTTGTGATAAATTGTAAAAAAGCTAATTAACAATAATGTTAGCATTTTGTCAAATTTTTGTCAAGACATGCCCAACAAATAAATTTTACCTCTTCACCCATTCAGTATATTCGTATGAATGCACCAATCAATAAAAGTATAAATAAAAAAAACATCCCAACATTATATTAAATATTGGAATGCTTTTTACTTAATTTAACTAAATTATATACCTTCCCTGTTCTTCATCTCTGATAATTTTTCCTTGATCTAAAGTTATAACTCTTTTTTGCAATTTATTTACAACTTCCCTATCATGTGAAGATAAAATAATTGTTTTCCCCAATTGATTCATTTTTTCTAAAAGTTGTATAACTTCATAACTATTATAAGGATCTAGATTGCCAGTAGGTTCATCAGCTAAAATGATCTCTGGATTATTAATTAAAGCTCTAGCTACTGCTAATCTTTGTTGCTCGCCACCAGAAAGCTCATTTGGAAACCTATCAAATCTTTCTGAAAGTCCTACAATATCTAAAATTTTAGGCACTTGTTCTGTAATTTCTTCTTGATCTTTACCTTCTACTTCCATAATATATGAAACATTTTCAAAAACTGTTTTATTGGATAATAATTTATAATCTTGATGAATTCCTCCAATATTCCTTCTAATTTTTTGCAAATCTGAATTATTAATTGCATTTATATTTTTACCGTCTAAAAAAATCTCACCTGATGTAGGCTTCTCTAAACCTAAAATAAGATTTATTAAAGTAGTTTTACCTGCCCCAGATTTACCTACAATACAAACAAACTCTCCTTTATTTGCTTCAAAATTAATATCTTGCAAAACAGTTAAATCTGGTTCAAATATTTTTGTAACATTATTAAATTTAATCATATTTTTTTATAATACTTTTCTTATTATAGCATATTTTATTTTACGCCACCTCTTGATTATAACAACTTTCGCAATACACAATCTCTGGCCTATCTGGAGCATAGCTTGTTTCAAATTCATTTGCGCACCCCGGCTTCATGCACTTTCTATGCCAAAGATGTACAGAACTCCACATTTTAATCCTTTGATAATGACGACAATTTGGACAAATCTGAGGAATAGGGATTTTCATCATTCTATAATATCTTAGTTCGGGCTCTATAATAAAGTCCTTTTTACAATTTTGACACACTTTAGTTTCTGAATTCATAATGTTTTTTATTTAACAAACTTCAAGTTAATAATCATTAACCTGAAATATTTTTATCTTAGCATATGTTAAGATGATAATTTTAATTGTGCTTGGATAAATTCTTCTAAATCACCTTCAAGCACTGCCTGGGCATCAGAAGTTTCATACTGAGTTCTCAAATCTTTTACCAACTTATAAGGATGCAATACATAATTTCTTGCCTGGCTTCCAAATTCTGCTAGAACTCTCTTACCCTTAATCTCTTTAATTTCTTTTTGCTTTTCATTTTCTTTTAATTGAAAAATCTTTGCTCTTAAAATTTTCATTGCATTTTCTTTATTCTTACCCTGTAATCTTTCTGATTGTGATGTGACTACAATCCCTGTAGGTAAATGCGTAATTCTTATAGCTGATTCGGTTTTGTTGGTGTATTGACCGCCTGGCCCCCCTGCCTTAAAAGTATCAATTTTCAAATCATCTGGTTTTACTTGCCCTGAGCCTATCGAAGGGTCTTCATTATCTTCTATTTCTGGTAAAACTTGTACTGAAGCAAAGGAAGTATGCCTTAATTTTTGACTAGAAAAAGGAGAAATTCTTACTAATCTATGCACCCCCGATTCTTTTTTAAGCAATCCATAAGCATATTTGCCTTGAATTTCCAGAGTTACAGATTTAGTCCCAATTCTACCATCTGGCCCACCCCCTTCTCCAAAAGCTTGATGTAAGACTTCTGATTTAAAGCCTTTTACTGCACAATAACGCTGATACATTCTCAAAAGCATAGTAACCCAATCTTGAGCATCTACCCCACCTGCCCCAGAAAATATTTCTAAAATTGCATTATTTTTATCATATTTACCAGAAAGAAAAACTTTGTATTCTTGCTTTGATATTTCTTTCTCTAAATTTTGCAGTTTTAACTCTAAATCACCAACTAGGTTTTCATCTGCTAACTTATTTAAATCTTCAACTTCTTTTACTTCTTTTTCTAAAATCTCAATATTTTCTAATTCTTCTTTAATATCAGAAATCTCTTGGCTTGTGTTTTTAGCATTTTCCTGATCTTGCCAAAAATCAATATTTTGAGTTTGCTTCTCTAAAATTTCTAACTTTTGCTTTTTTTCATCTAAATCAAAGACAGTCCGCTAGCTTGCGGATTTTATTTTGTAATTCCTCAATTTTCTCCTCAATATTTATCATATTATTTTTACTTTCTTTTTCTATATTATCATAATTTTTATAAACAAAAAAGGGTTAGTGTGACTTGCCTTTTGTTTGCGTGAACTGACGCCTCTACAAACAAATTATCACAACTAACCCATAACCAACGCGAAATATGATTCGCGTTAGTTGCCCAGGCATCGTGCTAACCGCACACATAGTGTTCTCAGTTTGAGGTATTTCGCAATAGCTCAAACGACGCAACTATTGTAAGCAATGACATTTCCAGCACACACTTCGCTTACAACGAGCAAACCTGCTCTTTAGCATTAGCCTTGGGCCTTACTACGAGCCTAAGACTGGTGTTGCCACCAGGAAAGGAGGGCTCGTAGGACGTGTCTGTTGCGCAAATAAATGTTATCATATAGGTATAGTTGCGTCAAGGCTTTTGAACATCTCTCACTTATGCTAAGATATAATCAATGAATAAAGAAATTATAAATATTTTTACAGAAACAATAAGATTGCTTGAAATAAAGGGCGATAAAGCTTTAAATTTTAAAATAAATGCTTACAAAAAAGCTATATATATTTTAAATAATTTGGAAAGAGATAATGAAAAAATACAAGATATTTACAATGAATCTGGATTATCTGGGATAAAAAAACTTGGAATTGGTGAAAAAAATGCCAAAAAAATTGAAGAATTTATTAAAACATCTAGAAAAGGCAATGCAAAAATAAAAGATTTTGATAAACTACAAGAAGAAACTGCAATTAAGCAAATAATTACATTTTTCTTTGAAAGTAAGGGGTTGGGGTTGCAAGAATTAAAAGAAAATGCTAAAAAGAGAAAGATAATATATTCAAGATTCACCAAACCAGCCAAACAATTATTAGAGCTTGCAGGCAACATAGAAAATGCTAAAAAAGCCATTAAAACAGTTGCAGAATGGGCAAATTCTAGAAAGCTAGATTATGCAATTGAAACAGTTTTTAAAAAATGGCTTGAGTTAGATAGACTGCAACCTAAAGAAATTATAAAAAAACCATTTTACAATGGCAATCCAATGGTTTATTCTGAAATGAAAAAGAAGTGGTTTGTAATTTCTAAATCCGGTGAATGGCTTGAATATGCAGATAAAAAAGATAAAATAGAGTGGAAAATAATTGAATAAGTTATAAAGTGTAAAGTTCTAAAGTTCGTAAAGTCGGACTTCATAACTTTTTACTTTATAACTTTATAAACTTATATGTTGACTCATACAGATCTAAGAAAGGGCGCGCAATTTATATACCTTGATGAGCCATGGGAAGTTGTAGATTCTACTTTAAATAAAGTAGCCCAAAGAAGACCAACCATGCAAACCAAAATCAAAAATTTGATTACAGGGGCAGTTCAAGAAAAAAACTTTCAGCAAGGAGATATTTTTCAAGAAGCAGATTTAGAAAAAGTTAATATTAAATTTCTTTATGTAAATAAAGGTCAATATTTTTTCTGCAAAGAAAATAATCCAGCAGATAGATTCTCATTTACAGAAGAGCAAGTTGGAAGATCTGCAAAATTTTTAAAAACTAACACAATTGTAACAGGAATTATTTTTAATGAAAAAATAATTAATATTTTAGCTCCAATAAAAATAACTTTGAAAGTCAAAGAAGCAGCTCCAGGAGTCAAAGGCGATAGAGCTCAAGGTGGTACTAAAGAGGCTGTTTTAGAATCTGGAGCTATCATTCAAGTACCATTATTTATTGAAGCAGGGGATGAAATTGAAATTAATACAGAGCTTGGCGAATATGTAAAACGCGCTTAAAAAATAGCAAAACAAAATCCAGCTACATAGCTGGATTTTTTTATTTTTTATTTCATACTAATAGGTGGAGGAGTTTGAGGGGCAGGAGTAGTTAAGGTAAAAGATCTTTGCAGTATTTCTTCTTCTACAATTGCTCTTGCTCTAGAATATTTTAATTTTGAAATTTTCTTAACAGCTTCAACAATCTCTGGCCTACCTTTATCTGGATCTGTAAGAATTTTCATTTTAAATGGCGTAGAAATTTTTCCATTTATCAATATTTTTAAAATCATATAAAAGTTATCTAAATTCACCATATCAAAACGTGAGAAACCGGGCTCAAACTGCTTTTCCATTTTTTCAGCATCTTCTGCACCAATTCTCAAAACACCCATCTGACCCACATTACCCAATACCGCATCTCTAATCTGATCTGTTAATTGTGGCATATATTGATGAGCTAAAGTTAAGCAAAGTTTATATTTTCTAGCTTCAGACAAAATAGAAGCAATAGAATCTGTAGTAAAATTTTGAAACTCATCAATATATAAATAAAAATCTTTTCTTTGCGATTTTTCTATATTAGCACGTTTCATAGCTGCCATTTGCATTTTTGAAACCAAAATCATTCCCAATAGTTGACTATTTATTTCACCTGTTAAACCTTTTGATAGATTTGCTAAAAATATTTTTTTACCATTCATTATATCAGCTAAATTAAATCCAGAATGACTTTGACCTATAATATTTCTCATCATTTCATTTTCAATGAATTTGCCAAGCTTTGATACAACATATCCAAGCATATCAGATCTTGTAGAACCTGTTGTTTGTGCCCATTCTTTAGTCCAAAAAGATCTTACAATTGGATCTGTAACTTTTTGTAATCTATCTTTCAAAAATTCTGGGTCAGTAAACATTTTTGGAATTTCTACAAGAGTGCCAGGATTATCTTTATCTGCCATTAATGCAAGCATTGCATTTCTCATATAATGTTCAAACATTGGCCCTATAATTTCTGGTGGAAAAAGCTTCATAAATATTGCAATCATTTCCTGTACTGCAAAATCTTTTTGTTCAGGCGAATCATATTCAAGCATATTTAAACCACAAGGCCTTTCCAAATCAAAAGGCTCAAATATAACTACATCATCAATTCTTTCTTTGGGAATAAATTTTAAAATATCATTAATAAGTTCGCCATGAGGATCAAGCACAGCCACCCCTTCCCCGTTTTGTATATCTTGTTTAATTAAACTCTGCATAAACCAAGATTTCCCAGTACCTGTTTGCCCAATATAATAAAAATGCCTTTGCCTATCATCACGATTAAAATAAATTTTCTTTTTTTCATTTCTAAAATCAACTTCACCAACTAATAAATCACCATTATTAGGCAAATCTGAAGGAGGAGCTACTACGCTAGATTTGGCTGCTTTAATATATGGTGTTTCAATAAAATGTGTTGGGAAATGATAAATAGAAGCAATTTCTTCTAAATTTAAAATATTTTTTTGTTTTATATTAAAATTCCTAAAACTAAAATCATAAATTATTTTTTTTAAGTCTTTACCATAAACTTCTTTTGGCTCAAAAGAATTAATTGCTGAAAGTGAAAACTGCGAGAAAGAGCTTGCAAGATGATTTAAGATTTCCAAAGCCCTTGCTTTGCTTTGAGCTGAAGCTAAAACTCTAATATTTGTTTCAAACTGTTGTTTTTGAATTTTATTTTGTATAGCTTCATATGCTTTTTGATCATATCCTTGTTCCTTATCTTTATACATTTCTTTTTCCTTATCTTTTGGAGGATTTTTTGATAGATCTCTAACAATATCACCAACTAATCCACTAGCCACTTCTGATAAAGCTGATTTTATTGATTTACCTTCTCTTATTTTAGTTAAAACACTTTCTCCTGTTTTTTTGAAATCATTTGATTGCAATGGCCTAATAATAACCTGGATACCAGCACCTTCATTAATACCAATTTTACTTAAATTATTGGTTATTGTAGATAATGGATCTTTTTCTAATGTTTGATAAGTGCTTATAGGAAAAAGTGGATTTTCTCTTAACATTAAATAAGCTCCTGCATTTTCACCTTGTGGTTCAAATATTGTATAATCTTGAGGCACTTTATCTACCAAAGCATTTGGGTATACGCCTTGAACATATTTCTCAAATGCAGTCTCTAAATATTTTGGAACTGATACATAAAAAGAAATATCATTACCACCAATTTGCGAAGCTATTTCAAAAGCTACAGATGGAGGTTCTTGAAATAATCTTGGTTTTTTAAGATATAAAAAATTAGCAAGAATTTGTTCCATTTGCATTATAATAGCTTTCTCTTCTTTTTTCATTAAATCCTCATCCTTTAAATTTGATTTTGGCATCATAACTAAAAATAATACAGAATCTAAGCCGCCAAAAAAAGCGCTTTTTTGTTTTAATTCAAAAAATAAAGCTAATAAAAAACCTATTATCAAAACTAAAAAGACAAAAATT
>CAINWR010000042.1 GCA_903854535.1 Candidatus Staskawiczbacteria bacterium
AATATTATTAATTTTTAAAAAACATGAAAAGCAAAGCGCCATTTATTTTAATATTAATAGGATTTTTATTAAATTTGGTTGGAGTTGTCCAAGCAGTCTGGACTTATTTTATGTTTTCTACTCAAATTAAAGTTGAGGCAGGCAACGCTTTTAGCAAAACATTTGGAATAGACATGTCATCATTTATGGCTTTGGCATTAAAGCAAGCAATAATTTCTGGAATATTAGGATTGGTGTTTGGTGCAATAATGGTATTTTTTGTAATAAAGACATATAAAAATCCAACAAAGAAATCATTTATTACAATTATAGTAATATCGGTAATAGAAATTTTAACTGGCGCATATCTTGTGAGCGGTATATTGGGGCTGATAGGAGGAATTATTGGCATGGGCAAGCTTAAAGAACAACAAGTGGTCCCCGTAGATTCTCAAACTAAATAATAAATTTTTAAAATTCATAAAATAAATTAGAGTTATTAAGTAATCCTTCGACCCCTGCGGGGCTCAGGATGAATTTATTCGCTCTACTCATAAATTCACATGCGAGTATTTGACCTTGAATCAATTAGAATAAAATTAGCTTCTCCAGAAGATATTATATCATGGTCTCATGGGGAAGTTGTAATGCCAGAAACAATTAATTACAGAACTCAAAAGCCTGAGAAAGATGGTCTTTTTGATGAAAGAATTTTTGGTCCAGAAAAAGATTATGAATGCTCTTGTGGTAAATACAAGAGAATCAGATATAAAGGAGTTGTTTGTGATAGATGTGGAGTAGAAGTTACTAAATCTCAAGTAAGAAGAGAAAGAATGGGTCATATTAAACTTGCAGCTCCTGTATCTCATATTTGGTTTTTGAGAGGCGTGCCTTCAAGAATGGGTCTTGTTTTAGATAGATCAAGCCAGCAATTAGAAAAAGTAATTTACTTTTCTTCATATATTGTAACTAAAGTAGACATAGAAGCTAGAGAGAGAATTCTAGAGGCTATAGAATCAGAATATAAGAGTAAAGTTAAAAGAGCAAGTAATGAAACAGAAAAAACTGAATTAAAACAAGCAAGAGAAAAAGCTAAAGAAGAGGTTTTAGATATTAAAGAATTGCAAATTTTAAATGAAGTATCTTATCATAATTTATCTTTAAAATATGGAGAAATTTTTCAAGCAGGAACAGGGGCTGAAGTTATAAGAGAAATATTTTCTAAAATTGATTTAAAAGTTACTGTAGAGGAATTGGTTAAAGAAAGCCAAACAACTCCACCAGCTTTAAGGAAAAAAGTTTTACGCAGATTAAAATTATTTCAGGGGATGCTTCGCTCTGGAGTAAGACCAGAATGGATGTTTATGACAGTTTTGCCAGTATTGCCACCAGATTTGCGCCCTATGGTTCAGCTTGATGGAGGAAGATATGCATCTTCTGATTTAAATGATTTATACAGAAGAGTAATTAATAGAAATAATAGATTAAAATATTTGCTTGAAATTAAAGCTCCTACAGTTATTGTAAGGAATGAAAAAAGAATGCTTCAAGAAGCAGTAGATGCTTTGGTAGATAATGAAATGAGAAAGGGAGTTACAACTACAGCTACAACAGGTGGAAAAAGATTACTTAAATCTTTGGCTTCAATGCTTGCTGGAAAACAAGGCAGATTTAGACAAAATCTTTTAGGTAAACGTGTAGATTATTCTGGAAGATCAGTTATTACAGTTGGTCCAGAGCTACATTTTTCACAATGCGGTTTGCCAAAAACTTTGGCTTTAGAAATTTTTAAGCCTTTTGTGATTAAAAGAATTTTAGATAAAGAATTAGCTTTTAATATTAGAGGAGCAGGTAGATTGATTGAAGAAAGAACTCCTGAAGTATGGGCAATTCTTGAAGAAATTATTAAAGGTAAATTAGTGCTTTTAAACAGAGCTCCAACTTTGCATAGACTTGGTATTCAAGCATTTCAACCACTTTTAACAGAAGGGGAAACAATTAGACTTCATCCATTAGTTTGCGAAGCTTTTAACGCTGACTTTGATGGAGATCAAATGGCAGTTTATTTGCCACTTTCTGAAGAAGCGCAAAAAGAAGCTAGAGAAATTATGCTTTCTTCAGCTAATTTCTTAAGACCTGCTACAGGACTTCCTGTAATTGGTCCATTCAGAGATATCGCTTTGGGGTGCTTTTTCTTAACAAAAATGAAAGAAAATCCAAAAGATGCTTCAGGTCAAGAGGAAGTGAAATTATTTTCTTCTGCTTCTGAAGTAATTACAGCTTTGGAATATGGATTTATCAATCAAAATGAAAAAATAAAAGTTCCAAATCCAAAATTACTTGATGAAAATGGAAATGTTATAGATAAAGAACATCATAAAAATATAGAAATAATTGAAACAACTCCAGGTAGAGTTATTTTAAATAATAATTTACCTAAAGATTATCCTTATGTAAACAAATTAATTGATAATAAAGGGCTCAAAGCTTTGGTTAGAGATATTATAGAAAAATATCATGGAGAGAGTTGTATCCAGGCAATTGATAATATTAAAAATCTAGGATTTGAATATTGTACATTATCTGGAATTTCTTGGGGTATGGATGATTTGATTGTTCCAAAAGAAAAGAAAGATTTAATATTTCAAGCAGAAAGAGATGCAGAACAAATTGATAAACATTATGCTAAAGGCTTGCTTTCACATGATGAAAAATTATCTCAAAAGATTTTAATTTGGAAAACAGTTAAAACAAAAATTGAGAATTTACTTAGAACTACTTTGCCTGAAGATGGAACTGTTTTATCTATTGTAAATGCAGGAGCTAGAGGAACTTGGGCTCAGCCTGTGCAAATGGCAGGTATGAAGGGCTTGGTAAATAATCCTTCTGGTGAAATTATTGAGCTTCCAGTTAAATCTTCTTTCGCAGAAGGATTCAAAGTGCTTGAATATTTTATTTCAACTCACGGAGCAAGAAAAGGAACTGCAGATACAGCTTTGAGGACTTCTTCAGCTGGTTATTTAACTAGAAGATTGGTTGATGTAGCTCACGATGTGATAATCAATGAAGAAGATTGTGGGGATAGAAAAGGCGCAGAAATTTTGAGGAAAGATGCTGATTTAATTGAGCAAGACTTTGCTTTTAAGATAGTTGGTAGAATGTGTTTAGAAGATGTAATTGGTGCTGATAAAAAATTAATTGTAAAGAAGGGGGAATTAATTAATTGGCAACAAGCTAATAAAATTACTAAAGACGGGGTAGAGAAAGTTATTGCTCGTACCCCACTTACTTGTAAATCTCAAATAGGTTTGTGCCAACATTGTTATGGTTGGGACTTAGGTAGAAATAAATTAGTAAATCTTGGAGAATCTGTAGGAGTTGTAGCTGCTCAAGCTATTGGAGAACCAGGGACCCAGCTTACTTTGAGAACTCGTCATTTGGGAGGTATTGTAGGTGCAGGAGATATTACACAAGGTTTGCCAAGAATTGAAGAAATTTTTGAATGCAGAGCCCCAAAAGGAGAAGCTGTAATGTCTTTAACTGATGGTAAGGTAATTAAAATTGATGAAGAAAATAGAATAGTTACTATTCAGCCAACTTCTCAAGAAAAAGAAAGTAAGAAGAAAAAAGCTAAAGATCTTCCAATGGAATATAAGATTCCCGGCAGAGTAGCTATATTAGTAACTTCAGGTCAAGAAGTTAAAGAAAATCAAGCTTTGTGTGAGGGGAGCTTGGATCTTAAAAAGTTATATAAATCAGCTGGTTTGAAAGAAACTCAGAAATATATTTTAAAAGAAGTTCAAAATACTTATGCTTCTCAAGGCGTAGATATTAATGATAAGCATGTAGAAATTATAATTCAGAAAATGTTTTCTAGAGTAAAAATTAAGGAGGAAGGAGATTCTCAATGGGTGAGAGGAGAGATTGTTGAAAGACCAATATTTCAAGAAGAGGTAGATATGCTTAAAGCTGATAAAAAAGAAATACCTGTAGCTTCAGAAATATTACTTGGAATATCTGAAGTAGCTTTAGCTTCAGATAGTTTCTTGTCAGCTGCTTCTTTCCAACAAACTTCAAGGGTATTGATTAAAGCTTCTCTTGAGGGCAAAGAGGATAGATTGAGAGGTCTTAAAGAAAATGTAATCATAGGTAAATTAATTCCAGTTGGAACGGGTTTTACCAAAAAATAAATAACTTATCAAAAAATCTCATTTTATGAGATTTTTTGTTGCATAAATTGAAATAAAATAAGCGCTATTGTTGTAATAAATATATGGAGGAATCTAGTAAAAATGACCAAGAATTAGCTGTTTTGGTTCAATCTGGAGAGGTTGATTTTTTTGACATACTTTTTAATAGATATGAAGCTAAGATAAGAAGATATGCTAGAAAATTTATTTATGACCAAGAAGAAATAAATGATGCTGTTTTGCAAATATTTACTAAAGCATTTGTGAATATAAAAAGCTTTGATTCTAAGAGAAAATTTTCTTCATGGTTGTATAGAATAGCTCACAATGAACTTGTAAATTTATTAAAGAAGAAGCAACATAAATTTTTGCCTTTATTTGATCTTGATGTATTTTTGCCTCGTAGTTTCACAGATAATAAAATAGAAGATAGTATTGATAAAAAAAATATTCAAAAACAAGTAGAGCAGACTTTAGATAAAATAGAAGAAAAATATAGGGAACCTCTTTATCTTTATTATATAGAAGAGTTAGATTATAAAGATATTTCTGATATTATGAAAATCCCAGTTTCTACTGTAGGGGTAAGGATAAGTAGAGCTAAAAAAATAATGAAGGATTTAATAAATTCAAATAATTTATAAATATATGGAAGAACAAAATAATATAAAAGAAGATATTTTGCAAAAAATAAAATCTGGTGAATTAAAGATGAAGCCAAAAATATTTTTTGCACTTAAAACAAGTTTTTTTGCCTTGTTATTTTTATTTTTACTTCTTTTTGCTGTATATCTTGTAAGTTTTATTGTGTTTATGATGAAAGCTTCAGGTATTTGGTTTTTGCCAGGATTTGGTTTTAGCGGTATGGGGATTTTGTTTGGTGCATTACCTTATTTTTTGATTTTTTTAGCTTTGTCTTTAATTATATTTTCAGAGTTTTTTGCTGAACATTTTGCATTTGTATACAAAAGACCAATGATTTACTCTTTATCAGTTATAGTATTAATTGTGATTATATTTGGCATGATAACATCTCAAACTTCAATGCACGCTGGGATATTTCAAAGAACTAGAGATAATAATTTCCCTATTGTAAAACCTTTTTATGATCAAGCTATTAATATGAAGCCAGAAAATATGCACACAGGTATTATTTTAGATATAAATGATTTAGGTTTTGATTTACAAACTTTAGATGGGCAGAATTTAAAAGTAATGCCTTGTAAAAATGGAAAAGGTAAAACTCCAAAAATTCTTTCTATAGGAGAAAGAGTGGTAATTATTGGGCCTATGAGAAATAATATTGTCGACTGCTTGAATGTTTTGAGAGTTGCAGATGATGGTTCTTTGACACCTATTTTCAAGATGAATCGAAGGATGAAATAAAATTATAGATTAGTTGTAGTAGAGAGTAGAAAGGTCGTGATAAATATTATTAACTAATTTATAATAAACATATGAATAAAAAATACTTAATATTTTTAGCAGTACCAGTATTAGCTGTTGCCTTAGGCACAAGTGCATATGCTTTTTATGGTAATCAAGGGGAGGGGAGAACAGATGTAATAAATGCTATATCTAAAAGATTTAATTTAAATGCATCTGATGTTCAAAAAGTTTTTGATGAGCAGAGAATTGCAAATCAAGCTCAAATGCAACAGAAGTTCACAGATTCTATAAATAAAGCTGTAACTGATGGTAAAATTACTCAAGATCAAGCAAATAAAATTATTGCAAAACATGCAGAAGTCAAAGCACAAAGAGATGCTTTGCAAGGTAAAACTCCAGAAGAAATAAGATCTGCTATGAAAACTCAAGGCGATGCTTTAAAGCAATGGGCTCAAGATAATAACATTCCAATGCAATATTTAATGTTTGGTGGAATTGGTGGTAGGGCAGGAATGTTTGGTGAAGGAAAAGGGCAAGGGCGTGGAATGGGCCAAGGCAATGGCAGTTGCATAAATAAATAAAATTTAAAATTTTATCGATTAAGTGAAACCTCAAAAACCGGAATTAATTTTTCGGTTTTTTTGTTGTTCAAGTTTTATTTAAAACATTGACAAATTGATATTATTTGTTATAATTATGGCAGTAAATTAATTCAGGGTAATCTTATGCTTCGCGCGTTGCGGAGTCAAAAAGCCCATCTAAAAGGGGAATATCATGAATTATGTGCAGTTTGTTGAACGACACGGGATTCAGGGGAAGTTAGCTACGGATTTGGCGAGACTCCTCGACAATCAACAGTTTGCCGTTGATCCGAAGAATGGCTACTATGGCCTGCCCAATGTCCGGCAAGATGTGTTTGATAAGTTCTGCCGAGTCTGTGTTGGTGCGAATGCGCCAGTACCGGACTTGGAGACGGCGCTTATCGAGTGTCATCTGCCACAAAATGTGGAGGATAAGAACGTTAAGGCGAGCGAGACGTTAGCCAAAGTTCTGACCAGTCGAGTCGAGGGTCACGACGGCGTCACAGCAGATGTGGTTCGTGCGATGGCGACCATGTTCACTGTCTTCCCAAATCTCCAAGGGTACGGGAGCGTTGACAACAATGCACTTGTGGCTATGGCAAACCGGAATTTGATTAGGATGGCGCGGGAGCCAATTCGGCCCAAGTATGAACCGCTAACTATTGATTGCTCGACTCCGCCACGACCGCTGAAGGTTTTAATCGTCGATGACGATATCGGCGAAATTCTTAAAACCGCAAGCTCGCTGGCGGGCTGGCCTGATGTAGATGTTTCGTGGATCCATCAAAAATCGAATCTTGGATACAGTCCATCTACGGCGACTATTGAAAACGCAACCATCGAGTTGGCGCAAGCTGTTGTTGCCCGAGGGTGCGACGTGGTTTTCATGGACCAAGGTATGCGGGACATTGAGGGTGATAAAGTGGTCGCCAAACTCATCGAGCAAGGCGCTTGCATGGTGTTTGTCGCCAATACTGGCGGAAATGGCGATGAGTTGAAAGATGCTGGATGTGTGGCAAGTGCCGAGAAGGGTAGAAAAATCGTAAAGGCGATGCAAATCGTTTTCGATTGTCTGCCCGAATAGCAGGCTTCCTTAAAAAGAAAGCTGCTGCTGTGGAATATCTTTCCACAGCAGCTTTTTTGTTAGGTTAATTTATGGATTTTTAAGTTTATTTATGGTAAGATAAACAAAGATATTTGCTAACCTAAAAAATATGAATCAAGAAACAAAAAATTGCCAAAATTGTAAAAAGGACTTTGTAATAGAGCCCGATGATTTTGCATTTTATGAAAAAATGAAAGTCCCAGCTCCAACATTCTGTCCTGATTGCAGGATGCAAAGACGATTTGCTTTGCGTAACGAGTGGCACCTTATGCGTAAAAATGATATCCACGGCAAAGAAATTTTTTCTATGTTTCATGAAGATGCTCCAGTCAAAATTATGGGAGTGGAAGAATGGTATTCAGATTCATGGGATCCGTTAGAATATGGTAAAGATTATGATTTTTCTAAACCATTCTTCCAGCAGTTTAAAGAACTTATGAGCCAAGTCCCACTTATGGCAAGAAACCTCGTTTGGCAGGTCAATAGTGATTATTGTATGAACGCTACAGCGCCTAAGGACTGTTATCTTTCATTTGGAATATCTTATGTAGAAAATTCTGCGAATTCAGTTTGGGGATCAAAATCTAAAGACATTTTTGATTGTCATAATTATAACGAGTCAGAGCTTTGTTATGATTGTTTTGACATTAACAAGTGTTATCGAGCTTTATATTCTGTAGGTTGCGATGGATGTAGTGAGGTTTTATTTTGTAAAAATTGTGTAGGTTGTAATAATTGTTTTGGATGCTGTAATTTAAAAAATAAATCATATTGTATTTTTAATCAAGCATATTCAAAGGAAGAATATCAAGAGAAAATAAAAGAGTTTGGGATAAATTTAAGAACTGGGGTTGAAGCTATGCGAGAGAAAGCCATAAGTCATTGGATGCAATTTCCAAATAAATTTATTCATGGCAGGCACAATACAAACGTTTCCGGTGACTATATTTATAACTCAAAAGATGCTAAAAATTGCTGGAGAATTATTGGAGCGGAAAATGTAAAGTATTGTCAAAATTTTACCTTAGGCCCAGCCAAAGATTCATATGACCATAGCAATTTTGGAAGTGGGTCAGAGTTAATTTATGATTCTCTAGTTGTGGGTGATGGGGCTTATAATGTGGCGTTTTCTGCTTATTGCTATCCTCAAAACTCAAATTTAAAATATTGTATTCAATGTCAAAGCTCCTCAAATCTATTCGGCTGTATTTCGGTTCGTAAAAAAGAGTACTGTATTTTAAACAAACAATATACCAAAGAAGAATATGAGGTTTTAGTTCCAAAAATTATTGAACACATGAAGTCAACAGGTGAGTATGGTGAATTTTTCCCAATGGAAATGAGTCCTTTAGCTTATAATGAGTCGTTTGCTTTTGAACATTTTCCACTTACAAGGGAAGAGGTTGAAAAGAATGGTCTTATTTGGCGAGAACCAAAAGAGAAAAATTTTAATATAACTATGGCTAGCACAGATGTGCCAGATGATATTAATAATGTTGATGAAAGTATAACCAAAGAAATTATTAGTTGCGCTCATGCAGGAAGTTGCAATCACGAATGCGCCAAGGTTTTTAAAATCACCCAACAAGAACTACAATTTTATAAATTACTTAAAATTCCATTACCAAGAATATGCCAAAATTGTAGGCACTATAGTAGATTTGCATGGCGAAATCCAGCTAAAATTTGGCGCAGAAAATGTATGAAGTCAGGTTGCCAAAATGAATTTGAAACAAGCTATGCCCCAGATAGGCCAGAGATTGTGTATTGCGAGAATTGCTATAACAACGAAGTCGCTTGATTAGACATTTAGAGACCGGAATTAAACCTCCGGTTTTTGTTGCTTTAAACGGAAAATAGTTATAAAGTTAAATATATTAAATAGTTTTTATATTATGTTTAATAAGAAAGTTAGAAAATTTATATATATTTTATTTCTTGGCATTATCGCTATTTTTTTAATTTGGCAATTTTTAAAAGTCCCACAAAAAGATGACAATTGGCAAGAACCATTTTCTTTGCAAGCTCATGCAGAATTTAATGAAGATTTTGTAACTATAAAAAACATTAGGAACTTTAGATATGGCGCTGATGAAAAAGAAAGTTATATAAATTATTATGACCAAACTTATGATTTAAATAAAATTTCTAAAGTTTGGTATATTGTAGAGCCATTCAAAGATGCAGACTATGCTGCACATACTTTTTTATCTTTTGATTTTTCAGATGATAAATATATAACCATTACTATAGAAGCTAGAAAGCTTAAAGGCCAAGAATATAGTATATTTTTAGGTATGCTTAAAACTTATCCTTTAATTTATATTGTAGCAGATGAAAGGGATTCTATTTTAATGAGAGCAAATATAAGAAAGAATGAAGTTTATCTTTATCCTGTAAAAATAGAGCCAGAACAAGCAAGAGTTTTATTTACAGATATGCTTTTAAGAATGAATGATTTAGCAGAAAAGCCAAAATGGTATAATACTTTTACAGATAATTGTACTTCAGCAATTGCAGGGCATATAAATAAAATTTGGCCTGGTAAATTGCCAAAATTTTTGTGGCAAGTTTGGGTTACAGGTTATGCTGAAAAGCTGGCTTTTGAAAAAAAATTACTTGATACTGAACTTGATATTACAAAAGCAAGAGAAAAATATTATATCACAGATATTTCACAAAAAATTGGAGATGTTTCTAATTATTCAAAAATTATAAGACAATTTAATAATAATTAATCAAATCATGGAAAACAATATAATAAATTTAGAAGATATAATTTCAAAAGGAGCTGTAATAATTGATGTAAGAACTAAAGGAGAATTTGATTCAGGACACATACACGGTTCTTTAAATATTCCGATTGATGAACTTGGTAAAAATTTAAGTTGGCTTGTTAAAGAAGTGCCCACAGTTGTATGTTGCGCTTCAGGCTCAAGAAGTGAAATGGCAAAATTTATTTTGCAAGCCAATGGTTTTAAAGAAGTTTATAATGGTGGAGCTTGGGATAGTTTAGGCAATATTAAGGTTGGAGCTTGTCCTATAAAACATTAAATAATTTATTTATATAAACATGCAAGCAAAATTAGTTATAAATGATTTAAAAAAGCTGGGGACTTTTAAGAGAGCAGAAGCTTCAAAATGGTTTTTTAAAACAAAAAAAGGTCAGTATGGTTATGGAGATGTTTTTTGGGGGATAAGTGCGCCAGATCAAAGAAAGATTGCTAAGCAATATCAAGATTTATCTTTGCAGGAAATATCTTTACTTTTAAATAATAAAGTCCATGAAGTAAGGCTTACAGGGCTTTTTATTTTAGTATTGCAATTTAAAAAGGCTGATAAATTACAAAAAGAAAAAATTGCAAAATTTTATTTAAAATATAAGAATTTTGTAAATAATTGGGATTTAGTTGATTCTTCAGCTTCATATATTTTAGGAGAATATTTGAATGATAAAAATAAAAATGTTTTATATAAATTAGCAAAATCAAAAAATTTGTGGCATAGAAGAATTGCTATCATTTCTACTTTTGCTTTTATAAGACAAAATCAATTTGAAGACACTTTAAAAATTTCTCAGATTCTTTTAGATGATAGTCATGATTTAATTCACAAAGCAGTTGGTTGGGCTTTAAGAGAAGTTGGTAAAAAAGATATGGAAAAAGAAGAGGAGTTTTTAGGAAAGTATGCTAAGGTAATGCCTCGCACAATGCTTCGCTATGCTATAGAAAAATTTAAAGAACCCAAACGTAAAAAATATTTATCTTTATGAAAAATTTTTGGGAGAAATTATCTGCCAAAGGCAGGACGATTATGGTGCAGGCTCCAATGAGTGGTGTAAGTGATCAAGCTTTCCGTCTTATGCTTGCAAAATATGGAGCTCCAGATGTTTTTTTTACTGAATTTATTTCAGCTTCTGCTTTGTTTTCTTCAAAAGCTCAAAAATATTGTTTTGATGTTTTAAAGTTTTCGCCAGGAGAGAGACCAATAGTAGCTCAAATTTTTGGATCTGATGTGGTAGAAATGGAAAAAGCCGCGCAAATTGTTGCCAAGCTTGGTTTTGATGGCATTGATATTAATATGGGTTGCCCAGATAGAAATGTGGAGAAACAAGGAGCAGGCTCTGCTTTAATAAAAAATCCAGACCACGCAGTAAAAGTAATTAGAGCAGTTAAAAAAGGCGCCCATTCGACAGGCTCAGGGCAAGCTAATTTGCCCGTATCAGTTAAAACCAGAATTGGTTATAATAAAGATGAAATTAAAGAATGGATTCCTATAATTTTAAAAGAAAATATTTCAGCACTTACCGTGCATCTTCGTAGTGCAAAGCAAGCATATTCTCCGCCAGCTTATTGGGAGCTAGCTAAAGAACTTGTAGGGCTTGGCAATAAATATACCCCAGAGACTTTATTAATTGGTAATGGTGATGTAAAGTCTTTAAAACATGCAATTAAACTTGCAAAAGAAACTGGTTTAGATGGAATTATGATTGGCAGGGCTCTTGTTGGAAATCCTTGGTTTTTTGTAGATAAAAAGCCAGAGCTTTCAGAAATTTTAAATGCTATTATTGAACATGCAGAACTTTTAGGTAAAGAAAAACATTGGGATAGTATTAAAAAACATTTTCATGCGTATTGTAAAAATTTTGTGGGTTCAAAAGATTTGCGAGATTCTTTAATGAAAACCAAAAGCGCCAAAGAAGCTAAGCAAGCAGTTAATAAATTTATTAAAGATTA
>CAINWR010000043.1 GCA_903854535.1 Candidatus Staskawiczbacteria bacterium
GAGATTGTAAAATGTTGTTGAACCATTGATTGATTGATTGGTTCCATCAAGAGTGACTGTGCTGGTTCCGTAAGTAAAAGCATTGGCTCCTGCGTAGTTATTCCAATTACCTGCAATGTTGATTGTGTTTGATCCTGGAGAAAGAATGCCTGAATTGATTGTGAGATTACCATTAATGTCAAGATTAGTGCTTGCTGTGTATGTAGCTACTCCTGTGCTTGGGTTAGCATAACCTCCACCTGCGAGATTGGCTACTTCAGTTGCAGAAAGTGCCCTGCTATATATACGAACGTCGTCGATGAGACCTGGAAAGAGAAAACCTCCACCGAGTCTTCGCCCAAGATCAAAACTTGTTAAAGAAGTACTGCGAGTAATGCTTGCAGAATATTTTGCATCACCATTTACATATAACGACATTATCCCAGATATTCGTTTTATTCCTATATGGTACCAAGTATCCTCAGAAAGCTCAAAGTCGCTAAAGATAGGCCAAGAACCATCAGAAAAATATGCCTTAAATTGGTATGTACCACCCCCATATGGACCAGCCCATAATTCAATACCTGTACTATAATCACCTCCAAAGAAAGTTTGATTCGCTGTAGGGTTGCCAGGTTGCACCCATAAAAATACACTAAAATCCCCTGTACCAGGATTAAAATTCGTATTAGTGCTTACATAATCATTTGTTCCATCAAAACTCAAACTGTATGGGTTGGTAAAATTTACACTAGGGACGGCACTGCTCCAAGTGGGGCCGTTGGTGAGTGTGCCATGATTGTTGTAACCACTACTATCATAAGCTGTAGTTCCTGTACCTTCATCAAACTTCCAGTAGCCCACAAGGCCATCGTTGATGGTGAGGTTGTTATAGCTTGTAGCTGGTAGGTTGTAGGTTGTAGTACCATTGAGCATTACAGTTCCACTGTCAGTATCATTGGTGAAATTTGTTAATGTTTCACTGCCTTTCATTATGAGAGTGCCTGAGTTGTTGGCAAATGTGCCCGAGTCATTCATTGTGAGGTTATATCCTGCAAGATCCAAACTGGCTCCACTGTTGATAGTGAGATTGGCTGTTCCAATGTTGGCTGTGAGACTTGGTTGATTGGTTACATCGGGGATTGTGATGTTGGTGAACTTATCTGGAACTGCATTAATGTCCCAGTTAGCTGCTGTTTCCCAGTTAGTGGAACTAGAACCATCCCATGTTGCGGAAGTATGCGTGCCATTTGCCAAAGCGGTAATTTCTGTTTGTGATAAAGCGCGGTTGTATATGCGGACGTCGTCTATGAAACCTGGAAAAAATCCGTCGGGATAAGTACCTATACGGACAATGTTATCAGATTGCGAAGAATTTAGTGTTTGTGTAACAGTCGCGGAAGTTTTAATTGATACCCCATTACGATATAAAGTCATAGTATTTGATAAACCATCAAATGATACCAATACATGTTGCCATGCATTTTGACTCAATGCGTTATTAGAACTTACAAACTCTAACCAAGTAGGACCAGCAGCAAGACAATGAAATCCAAGACGCATATTTGAAAATACCTCTAAACCATAATTTAATCCATAATTATTTCCTCTTGTTATAATTCCAGTATATGCTGCAACAGGGGAACTTGTTAGATATATCCACCCACTTAGCGTAAAGGCAACATCTCCATTAATTGGAATAATATTTCCAAAATTTACATAATCATTCGTACCGTCAAGGCTGAGGGCATAGGGATTTGTGAAGCTGATTGAGTTGGTGGGGCTGGCAGACCAAGTGGGGCCGTTTACGAGAGTGCCGTTGTTACCATGGCCTGAGCTGTCATAAGCTGTGGTGCCTGTGCCCTCATCAAACTTCCAGTAACCAACAAGACCATCAGTGGCATCTGAAGCATAAACCCCAAAAGCAAAACCACTAAACATTATAGCAGTTAGCAGTGTTATTACAAATTTTTTAGTGACTTTTATATGGTTAAGACTTGACATGGGGTTTTAATTTGATATAATTAGATTATCACGATGAGGGGATTACCAAAGGGCTCGTCCCGCGGGAGTGCCCCTTTTTAGTTGCTTAATTTTTCTAGCTTTCCTTTAAATAGCTGAATATTTACAATAAAATCGCTAAATTTTCTCAACAACGAAGAAAACCTTATATTTGGCACAATAACTTTTTGCATTTTTTTGTTATTTACCAAATGTTCAATTAAGCAATAAAAATCTCCGTCTCCGGAAACAATAATTGCTTTTTCATAATTATTATACTCTATCATTGTATGTAAAACTAATTCTGCGTCAACATTTCCTTTTACGGATTTTTTCCCATTTATATTTATTTCCATAACTGGCTTAAAAACACAAATATACCCAATATCTTGTAAATAAGTATACAAATTTTGATTTCCCGGTATAAAACCGATAAAGAGAAACGCTTTTTTAACTTTATATTTATCTTTTAAGAAAATTCTAAAGCGTGCGAAATCCAATTTCCACCCCTGGCTTTTTACCCCAAGATTTAAATTTTGACTATCAATAAACGCGAAATTATTTTCCATATCTTTTATTTATATATTCTATCATATTACAAAACTCAAAACAATTACTTTGATTGTGGAAAAGTTTTTTAAATAATGATATTATGTAAATAATTACAAAATTAAAAGATTATTAAAAATAAAATTTATGCAAATAATAAGAATTTTTAAAAATAAATATTTTTTATTCAGCGTTTTGGCAGTTATTTTAATTGTTGCTTTAATTTGGGGAGGAGTTTTTATATATAGCAAGATTAAAGGTAATTATAATGAGAAGTATGATATAAAAAGTAATAATGAAGAGCCTGGAGAAACAGGTGAAGTGAAAAAAATATTAGATCCAATTACAATTCAATTAACTTCTGGGCATATTATAAGATATGTAGGAGTAAGAAATCCTGATATAACAACAGAGGTAAGATGCTTTGGGAAAGAAGCTTTACAGGCAAATGAATCAATGATCGGTAAAAAAGTAAGAATGGAAAAAGAGCCTTTGCTTAACAAATCAAATGATGGTGCTTGGGTAAGATATGTTTTTATTGAAGATACAGCAAAAAATCAAGATAATAATACTCAAGAACCAATAGAGTCTTTAATAGAAGGCCAGGATGCTCAAGCTCCAAAAACAATAGAGCCGGTGGAGGATAAGGAATTGGATAATTCAGCGGGAAGTAATGTAGATCAAAAAGCTCCAGAAAAAAAAGAAATTCTTATAAATGAGAGAATTTTAGAGATGGGGTTGGGCTTTCCTTTAGTTTCTCAAGAGATGAAATACGGTGAAAGAATGATATCTTCTGCAAAATATGCTTCAGCTACTGGTAAAGGATTGTGGAGCCAATGTAAAGTGGATAGCAAACAAACTACCAATGGAACATACTTTACAACTCAAAAACTTGAAACTTGTATAATAAAAGGGAAAATTAATGTAGATGGTAAGAAAATATACAGAACTCCAGAATGCCCAGCTTATGTAGAAACAATGGTAATTTTAGCAGAAGGTGGTAAGTGGTTTTGTGCTGAAGACACAGCTAGAGAAGCAGGGTATGAAAAAGCAGAAGATTGCAAGTAGTTTGACAGTTTTGTAATATATATAGTAAAATATATTATGTTTAAAAGATTACTAAATAAATTTAAATATTTTTTAGAAAACCTTGACCACAAAAGGGATCAAATCCTTTTTTATTTTATAAAAAAGTTTTGGCCAAGATGGGTTACTCCAAATGCTTTAACATATTTAAGATTAGTAATTGGAATTTTACTTTTTGTTTTATTATTTTATTATAATATTGAGAATAAAACTTTAATTGTCACATTATTTATTATTGGTATTTTAACAGATCTATTAGATGGATCTGTGGCAAGGTGCTTGAATATGGAAAGTAAGTTTGGGGCGTTTATTGATCCTCCTATAGATAGATTGTTGATTATCCCTATAGCTATTTATAGTTTATTGCCAAATCATCAGTGGCTTTTATTGTCATTAATTGTGTTGGAGATTGTTGGCGGATTAATATCTGCATATCCACAATCAAAGAATGTATTTATATCTCCAAATATTTTTGCCAAAACAAAAATGTTCCTACAGTCTATAGTTTTTGGACTGATTTTAATTACTTGGCCTAGTGAACCTAATATTTTCCTTGTGAATTTATTATGGATCTCAGCAATACTTTTAATAATTGCTTTGTTTTTTAAAGTGCTAGAGATAAGGAGAGTTTTAAATGAAAATTATTTTAAATTAAATAAATTAAAAATAAGTAATATCAAAAAATAATATGGTAAAAATAAAACATAATATAAGAATATTCAATACGCTCACCAAAAAGAAAGATTTAATAAAGCCAATTAAAGACCTGTCTCGCGGTAAGGCGGGTAAAAAGATTAATTTATTTGTGTGCGGTCCTACTGTATATGATTTTTCGCATATTGGTCATGCTAAAACATATATTCCATATGATGCTTTTGTTAAATATCTAAGGTTTATAGGATTTAATGTATTCTATTTACAGAATATTACTGATGTTGATGACAAGATAATTCAAAGAGCTAGAGAGAAGGGCGTGTCTCCTAAGGATTTAGCTCTAGCTTTTGAAAAAGAATATCTAAAAGACATAAAAGCTTTGGGGGTAAATTCTGTTAGCAAATACGCAAGAGCTACAAAATATATAAAAGAAATAATCTCTCAAGTGCAGAGATTAGAAAAAAAAGGTATTGCTTATAAAATTGATAATGATGGGATTTATTTTAATATTGCAAAATTTAAGAAATATGGAAAGTTTTCAGGTAGAACTATAAGCGGAGCACAAGATGCAACTTCTAGAATTGATTATAGTATAAAGAAAATAAACCGTGGAGATTTTTGTTTATGGAAATTTACACAACAGGAAGGTGAGCCAAGCTGGAAAAGTCCTTGGGGTAAAGGTAGACCTGGGTGGCATATTGAAGATACTGCTATTTCTGAGAAATTTTTTGGACCACAATATGATATTCATGGTGGTGCTATTGAATTAATGTTCCCACATCATCAAGCTGAAATTGCTCAGATGGAAAGTATTTCTGGCAAGAGTCCTTTAGTAAGATATTGGGTTCATACAGGACTTTTAACTGTCAATGGTCAAAAAATGTCAAAATCACTTGGGAATTTTATTACAATTTCAGATTTCTTAAAAAGATTTTCCAAGGAACAAATAAGATTTTTAATGCTTAAAACTTTATGGTCTTCTCCTGTGGATTATTCAGAATCAGCAATGGTTGAAGTAAAATCTGCTCTTGAAAAAATTGAAGAATTTCTACGAAAGTTGAAAGTTATAAAGTTGAAAGTTATAAAGAAAAATAAAAAAGTTGATGAGCTACTTAAAAAAACAAAGTTGGAATTTTATAAGCAATTAGATGATAATTTTAATACACCAAAAGCTTTTGCAGTTTTGTTTGATTTTATAAAGGAAATAAATAAGATTTTAGACCCTTCGCTTGGCTCAGGGCAAGTTTACGGACAGATTGCAAAAGAACAAGTTAAGGACATCTATAATTTTTTTGTGGAAATAAATAAAATTTTTGGAATAATTAATTTCTCTAATACAAAATTACAGAAAATTCCAGAAAATATAAAACAGCTTTTAGCTCAAAGGAAAGAAGCTCGTAACAATAAAGATTGGCAAAAATCAGATGAAATACGTAATAAAATTACTGAATTAGGATATACTATTGAAGATACATCCTCTGGTCAAAATATTAAAAAAATCTAAAACATTTTGCTATAAAGTCAACCTCTTGCGTTGGCTTTTTGGTTGTAGTAAAGTTAATCTATGGAAAATAAAATGCCCGACAAATTACCACCACAAAATGTAGATGCAGAGCAATCTTTGCTTGGTTGTCTTATGCTGGATAAAGATGCAATTGTAAAAGTGGTTGATTTAGTGCATCCAGAAGATTTTTATAAAGGAGTTCATAAAGATATCTATCAAGCAATGTTTGATTTATATGAAAAATCTGAACCAATTGATATTTTATCAGTTTCTTCGCGCCTCAAAGAAAAAGAACAACTTACAGAAATTGGTGGATCTTCATATTTATCTTCACTTATAAACACAGTTCCCACTGCCAGCCATGTAGGTAAATATGCTAAAATAGTGCGACACAAAAAAATCTTGCGTGATTTAATTTCTGCATCTCATGAGATTAGCTCTCTTGGTTTTGATGAGTCTGAAGATATAGAAGTAATTTTAGATAAAGCTGAAAAAACTGTTTTTGATATAGGGCAAAGATCACTTACTCAGGCTTTTACCCCTATGAAAGATATTTTACCTGAAACATTTGAGAGGCTAGATAGGCTTTCTAAACACGGTGGTGAATTGCGTGGTATACGTACAGGTTTTCGCGATTTAGATAATAAGCTTTCTGGATTACAAAAAACTGATTTGATAATTTTAGCAGCTCGTCCAGCTATGGGTAAAACAACTTTAGCTTTAGATATTGCTCGTAATGTGGCAGTAAGAGAGAATCTGCCGGTAGGTATTTTTAGTTTAGAAATGGGAAAGGATCAAATTGTAGATAAATTTATTGCAGCTACAGGTAATATTGATTCTTGGAGATTGCGCACAGGTAAATTGCAAGATGATGATTTTCAGCGCGTACAGCATGCAATGGGAAGTTTATCAGAAGCTCCAATTTATATTGATGATGCTGGTTCTGTAAATATTTTACAAATGAGAGCAATGGCTAGAAGGTTACAAGCTAGTAAAGGACTTTCGCTTTTAATAGTAGATTATTTACAATTAATGCAACCTATGAATCGCTTTGCTTCACCAGTGCAACAAGTTTCTGAAAATTCTAGAGCTCTTAAAATTTTAGCTAAAGAATTAGATGTACCAGTGCTTGTGCTCTCGCAATTATCTCGCGCCGTAGAACAGAGAGTACCACAAATACCAATGCTTTCTGATCTTCGCGAATCTGGATCTATTGAGCAAGATGCAGATATCGTAATGTTTATTTATAGGGAAGATAAATATAACGAAAATTCCCTCAAAAAAAATGTTGCAGAAGTTATTATTTCCAAACATAGAAATGGGCCTACTGGTAGTATAGATTTATATTTTGATGATAACAGAGTAAGCTTCCGTGACTTAGATAAATCTGAATACGCTCAATATGCTCAAGATGAACCCGGTGTAATCTCTTAATTTTCATCTTTTTTATGGATTATTTTGTTTATATTTTGCAGTGTAAAGATAAAACATTATATACTGGAAGTACAAATAATTTAGAAAAAAGGTTGAAAGCTCATAATGAATTAAAATCAGGTGCGCATTATACAAAAATAAGAAGACCTGTGAAATTAGTATATTTTGAGAAGTATAATAATAAAAATAAGGCACTTTTGCGTGAGCTAGAGATTAAAGGATTAACTAGGTTTGAGAAGATAAATTTAATAAAATAAAAAAATCACTATAAAAGTGTTTTTTTATCTTGCAATTTATCAAAATTTTTGTTAAAATATCAATAATGAATTCACGGCTAAAAGAACAAGCAATAAAATTAAGGCTGGAAAAGGAATATAGTTATGGAGAAATAAGAAAGGCATTGGGTGTGCCCAAAAGCACACTTTGTGATTGGTTGCGAGACTTTCCGCTGAGGGCGGAAAAAATTTTGGAGCTAAATAGAAATAAATTAAAAAAGAATGAAGCCAAAATAGAAAAATATCGGAATACAATGAGGGATAAGAGAAGCGACAAAGACAAGCAAATTTATAGAAAATATCAGGAAAAATTTCGTAGATTATCGGGAGATGCATTTTTCGCTTCAGGTTTGATGTTGTATCTAGCCGAGGGTAGCAAGAAGAATCTTTACAGTATTTGTTTGACTAACACAGACCCAAAAGTCATAAAATTTTTTATTAAATGGTTAAATAATTTTTTCGATATTGGTAAAGATAGTATAAAGATTGGATTGCATCTTTATGAAAATATGAATATAGATAAAGAAAAAATTTTCTGGGAAAAAGAGTTGAGTATAAACAAAAATCAGTTTTACAAGCCGTGGATTTCAAAATTAAAAGCATCGAGTTTTACTTACAAAGAATCTTATGGGCACGGAACTTGTAGTATTTATGTTTCAGGGGTAGATAAAAAGCGTGAATTAATGATGGCTATAAAAGCATTTGTTGATAAATTTATTTAAATAAAGGGGCGTGTAGTTCAGTGGTAGAACGCCATGCTGATAACATGGAGGTCGTAGGTCCGATTCCTTCCACGCCCACATAAAAAATATTAAAGAATAAAATTATGTTTGATCAATTAAAGAAAATGGCTGAATTAAAGAAAATTCAGGATTCGTTTAAAAAAGAATTAATTGTTGTAGAAAAAAATGGTATTAAAGTTGTTATGAATGGTAATTTTGAAGTGCAGGAAATTAATTTAAATGATAGTTTAAGCAAAGAAGATCAAGAGAGAATTTTAATTCAATGTTTAAATGAAGCTAAAGATAATATTCAAAAAACATTAGCAAAAAATTTAATGTCTTCAGGTTTTAGTTTTTAATAAAAAAGTAATATATAAAATTTATTTAAAAAAATTCGCCTTGACGGCGATTTTTTGATATAATAATATAAAAGAATAATAAATATGGAAATTGTAGATAAATATGGCTATTTAGAAGAGGTGATTGGTTATATTGAGCAGAATATTATAAGCGAAAAAGGTTGGCCGAAGGTTTTGCGTAAAATAAAAATTAGCAAAGAACTATTAGCTGAATTATCTTTGGGAATAAAAAAATTCTCTGAAAATGCTTTTTTTGCCTTACTTGAAGAAAAACTTGAGAAAAGGCATAGTTCAATTGCAGGTGCAGAAGCTTATGTATATGGCGTAGATTTAAAAATAGATATAGAAAAGAAAAAAGCCTTTATTTTGCTTACATTAAATTTTAAGATTGTGCAAAAAGAAGAAACAGAAGATAAAATAACAATGATTATAAAAATGTTTTCTAAAGAAAATATAAAAGTTAGTTTTTTAGCAAAAGAAGCAGTAGCTAAAGCAATAAAAAAGTAAGTTATGAATAAAAATCTAAAAATTTTTTTATTTATATTTTTTATTTTATTTTTAGGAATAACTGGTTTTTGTAATGCGCATTTGCCAAGAATTGTTTATACGCAATTAGGAGATATTGCTGTGAGTAATCCAGAAAATTCACAAGCATTTTATGATGAATTAACCGGAGTTTCAAGGAATTATTTAATAAATTCTGAATCAGAATTTAATTTATATATAAACTTATTAGTACCAGCTATTAATGGTAATGGTAAGTATTCTGCAAATATTTATCAAATAAAAGATGATAAAGATGAGAAAATTGCTTTTGTAGATGGGCAAACAGATTTTATTTGGCAGGAATATTATGAAGAATTTGGTAGAGATTATTATTATAAAGGTCCAGAATTTGAAAAAAAATTACCTGCTGGTAATTACAAAATAGAAATTTTTTCTTATGAGAATAAGGGCAAGTATGTATTAGCTATAGGCAAAAATGAAGTTTTTCCAATTTTGGAAACTATAAGAGTTTATTGGGTTTTACCACAGCTTAAAATGCAATTTTTCAAAACACCTGTTATTGAATTTTTATTTACTCCATTTGGATTTGTGTTAATTGGAATTATGGGAGCTATTTTTATTTTAATTGCTTTTATTATATTTATTAGCTCTATTATTAAAAGCTTCAAAGATAGAAAACCCAAAATGATGCTTTTGACTTCATCTGGTATGACAGGTTCTAAAGAAGATATAATGGCAATTTTACCAAAACCAGCAGAAGATATTAGAGTGGCTTATATTATTACAGCTTCAAAACCAGTGGAAGATAAATTTTATATGATTGAACACGAGAGATTAATGAAAGAAGCTGGTTTTAATGTTGAAGAGATTGATATTGAAGGGAAAAATTATAATCAGCTTTTAAATTTATTAAGTAATTTTGATATTATATACGTCCAAGGGGGAAACACTTTTTACTTATTAAAACATATGAGGCTTTGCAATTTTAAAAAAATTATGAATAAATTGTTTAGAAAAGGTATAATTTATGTAGGAGTATCAGCTGGATCAATTGTGATGGGAAAAAATATTGAAACTGCAAGATGGTTGGGGGATGAAAACATTGTACATATGAGTGATTTAAATTTATCTGGATTAAATTTTGTACCATTTAATATTTTTGTGCATTATAATTCAGAGCGTGCAGAGATTATAAAAAATAAAATTCCAAATCCTAAAAAAAGAAAAAAATTAAAAATTTTGCAAGATGGTCAAGCAATTTTTGTTTTGGGTAAAGAAGTAACTTTTGTGGGAAGCGGGGAATTAATAGATCCTCAAAAAATATGAAAATTTTTGTAAAAGCAAAACCAAATTCAAGAGAAGAAGGGGTGGAAAAAATTGATGATAATAATTTTATTGTGAGCGTAAAAGAACCTCCTGTGCAGGGTAAGGCAAATTTGGCAATTAGAAATGCTTTAGCTGTTTATTTTAAGGTAGGTACTAGCTCTGTAAAAATTATTTCCGGTCACACTTCTCGCAACAAAATAGTAGAAATTATCAAGTATAATAAATTTTAATGGAAAATTTTGAAGTACACGAAAATGGAAATCTTGAATATTTGGAAAGCTCCAAAAAAGTTGGAGAATTTTATTTTGATTATATAAATAGTTTGGCTGGTTATGGAAATTTTGATGAAAGTTTGCTTGATTCAATGCCAGAGGAATCGAGAGAGACTTTAAAATTAATAATTAATAATTCACGTAAATATTTTGAGGCGGGTAGGGTGCTTAAAGAGCATTTTAATATGGGTGCAAAAGAATTTTTGGTGCAAGCTTTTGGCGAAGATGATATACTAGAGGATGAATCAAAATATAATTTGCAAGAGTTAAGTGAAGGCGTTTATTGTGTATTTATTGATATCGACGTTCTTAAGAAATTATATAAGACAGAATTTTTTCCACAAGCTATGGTCGCAAAAGTTAAAGAAGGTATTCCATTTATTATTATGCCTGTGTCGTCAATGAAAAATTCATCAGACAGTGATTTTTTTGAGGTAAGAAAAAAAGAAAATTTGCCACATGAAACAAATCATATTATATGGCATTTTCTTAAGCTGGAGGGGAGTAGTGTTGTTGAGTCGACTGAAGATAATGATGATATAAATAAAAATTTTTTAATGTTCAAAGAAGAATTAATATGTCAATTGTCCAGTAACGGAATGCTTCACTCTTATTCATATTTAAGTCGTATGAATGATAAACAACGCAATGAATTTAAAGAGCAGAAACCGAAAATATTTGATTACATTTATGAAATTATGGATATTCTTAATGGGTGTTTGAGGTTGATTTCTAAATCAATAGAAAGAGCAGGTTTGCGAAAGGATATTTTAATTTTGCCGGTTTTAAAATCAAAAAGTTTTGATGAACTTCATAGAAACTTGTTGGAAATAAAAGTAATCATTGATAGTCAACCATCCATTAAAACTGTTGATGAAAAAAAATCTGAGGCACCACCTGGTTGGGGTTTTGCGTAAATTTTATTGACATTATTCTTTAATCGCGTATAATAAAGTAGAAAGGTCGCAATAGTAAAATGAATAAACCGAAAGAAACATTCTAAAAAGGAATATTTTAATTTGAAGATGTGAAAATCGGTTTTAACAAAATGGCAAAAGAAAGAGATCAAGAGTTTCTTGAATTTATTGTCAAGGAATTGGTTGATAACCCAAAAGATGTCAAAGTAGAAAGAAAAGTTGACGAAATGGGAGTTTTGCTTTCATTGACTGTAAACCCAGCTGATATGGGTCAAATCATTGGAAGAGAAGGTTCAACCGCCAAAGCAATCAGAAACTTAGTAAGAATTGTGGGACTTAAAAACCATGCTAGAGTAAATCTTAAAATTGAGGAACCAGAAGGAGGAAGAGCTCCAAGAGCTGAAAGAAAAGAAGTTTCTTCAGATGATATAGATAACATTTCTTTATAATTTATAAAGATTGTAAAACAAAATTCGCGTTTAAAAGCGCGATTTTTGTTTATATTTTATATTTACAAAGTGTATTTTTTAGTGTATTATAATTTTATGATTAAATTTGATGTAATTACAATTTTTCCGGAAATATTTAGCTCATATGTGAGTGAGAGTTTGATTGCGCGGGCCATAAAGAAAAAATTAATAAAAATAAATATTCATAATTTGAGAAAATGGACAACTGACAACCATCAAACAGTTGACGGCCGGCCTTTTGGCGGAGGGTTAGGAATGGTAATGATGGTAGAGCCAATATACAAAGTAGTTAAATTTTTAAAGTCAAAAGTCAAAAGTCAAAAGTCAAAAGTTGTGCTTTTTACGCCAAGAGGAGAGAAGTTTACACAAAAAATGGCAACAAAGCTTGCAAAACTTGATCAAATAATTTTTATTTGTGGAAGGTATGAAGGTGTTGATGAAAGGGTAGCAGAAAAAATTGCAGATATTAAATTATCTATTGGGAACTATGATTTAATGGGAGGAGAATTACCGGCAATGGTTTGCATAGAAGCAATTTCTAGATTAGTTCCTGGAGTAATTGGTAAGGAAGAGTTATTAAAAGAAAGGGTTACAAAATCTGGAGGTTTTATTGAATATGCTCAATATACTCGCCCTGAAATTTTTGTAACAAAAGATAAGAAAAAATGGTATGTTCCTAAAGTTTTACTTTCTGGAGATCATAAAAAAATTGAAGAATGGAAAAAATCTCATAGAAAAGAAATTTTGGCTTGAGTGAAGTCAAGGATTGAATAATTATATTTTTTGTGATATAAATATAAAATAGATTTGGGCGTGTGGCTGAGCAGCAAAGGCAACAGACTGTAAATCTGTCGGGGTTTCCCCTTCGTAGGTGCAAGTCCTACCGCGCCCACAGTAAAATAAAATTTGCCGATGTAGCTCAGGTAGCAGAGCACATTCTTGGTAAGAATGAGGTCCGCAGTGCAAATCTGCGCATCGGCTCCATCGGGAAAACTATAAAGCGTTTAGCTTTTAGCGTCTAGCGTCTAGTATAACTATACCCTATACCCTAAACCCTATACCCTAAATACAGTGGCAACAAAAAAACCATTTTTAAAAATGCAATGCAGTGCTTGTAAAAAAGTAAACTATTTTACAAAAAAATCAAAAAAAGTAGCAGAGACAAAACTTGAAATGCAAAAGTTTTGTAATTCTTGCAAAAAACACACTAAGCACAAAGAAGGCAAGAAAGGATAGTTTTTAATATTTATTGTGCGACACAGAAATCCCAAATACGGGGTTTTTGTTTTGTAAATAAAATTTGAAGAGGTTATAAAGTTATAATAATCTATATACTGTTTGCTTGACTTGTTTAAATATTATGATATTATAATCATGAGCAATTTCGCTCAAACTTAGCGGAACGCTAGGTATTGTACCTTCAGAACGAGGTGTTGAGATGAAAGCAGATTCACGCAAGAACCGAGAGTTGATCAAACAGTATCCATTTTTGGCCGAGATTTTATCTTTACCAATGGAGCCAGAAGATGGTGGTAATGGTAATTGTGTTGACGACTTAACTATCAAGGTTGAGAAAGCCGATGGAGATCTCATGTTTCGTCGGGCAGATAACATCGGCCTTGGTGATTACGGGTTTATCATTTCGATGAAAGGAAGTCGCAAGAATCAGGTCATGCGTCGGGGTGAATATGCATTCGCTGTTGACAAAAATAATCGCATTATTCGTAGGGTCAATTTTCCACGTAATGATGAAGAACAAAGAAGGGGTTGGCGAGAACCTTTTGCGTGGGCTGTACTCTGGTCATCGAGGATGAAGAATGCCAGCGGTACAGGCTATCTTTATTCGGGGTCTTTGCAAGAGGAAACTGAATATGTGGTCTGGGTTACCGTTGAGGCGTGGCACATGGACACTGGGAGCGATGACACCCCGGGAGCAAGGTTTGGAGAATTTTGTGATCGTTCTGTTCGTATCACGATCTATGGGAAGCCAAACGAAGGTTTCGCTAAGCTCCAAGAAACTGCCAATGTGTACGAGAATTTGTTTCTCGATGGTCGTTTGATCACTCATGGCGTGATCGACAAAGACCTAGACATTGTCACAATTACCGGTATGCTCTACGAAATGTGCATTACGTTTCAAGACGAGGTGTACTTCAACGGCATGAAGGCGATCTTGGACAATGGTCAATTTCGTGGAGCTTCGGGTCAGTTTGGCCCGGTAAGGGTGCTCGCCACGGAAATGTGCGGATATGATCGAGTGATGCTTGAAGATGCTTCAAGTTATATCACCTTCCAGCTCCGATCCGAGTCAAAGCAGATGTATGTGTTGGGTCAGCAAGGAACATTGCCTCAAATCCGTAATCTCGTGCGAACTGTGGTTCGGATGTGGAACCAGAACCCAGATTTACGGGAAACATTTAAGCCCGATAAGAAAGTATCAGTCATGTAGTTGACGATTTGTTGAAAGCAAACACTTATCGCCCTTTGATAGAAATGTCACTGGGCGTTTTTTTATAAAAACACACTTAAGCACAAAGAAGGCAAGAAAGGATAATTGAAAAATAAAAAATTTTGTGTTATATTTTATATATAATTATGGGGGTGTAGTTCAACGGTAGAATAGAGGTCTCCAAAACCTTTGATCAGGGTTCGATTCCTTGCACCCCCGCAAATTTAATAAAATGTTAGGTAAGAATGAAAAAAGTCTAAATTTATCAATTAATGATTTGATTTTATATTGTATACACTCAATAGTCTCCAATAATGAAGAGTGTAGTTTTGATAGATTGGTAAAAGAGTGTTTTACGTTATTTCCAGAATCAATTGAATTTACAAGATATCCAATTTGGCCAGATTCAAGGAAATTAGATAGGCCATTGAGATTTTTAAGAAATCAAAGACTAATTATTGGAGAGCCAAAAACCTTTTTTATATTAACGCAAGAAGGTGAGAAGAAAGCTTTTGAATTAAGTAAATTATTAAAACAAGGAAAATTATTATAATGAATAAAATTTCTAAAACTTTTTTAGCAACAATAGCTATTATCTTTTTTATAGTAATTTTATTTTGGTATGAAATCTATATCCCAAAAGATTTTTTTGCAGAGAAAACAATAAATTATAAAGCAGAAATGGGATTGGGAGACGATGAAATTGCTGTTGAATTACAAAAAAATAATATTATAAAAAGTAATTTATTTTTTAGATTTTATGTCATTTTCTCAGGAAATCATGGCAAGATTCAGGCGGGTAATTATGTGTTGAGTTCTAATATGTCAACTGCTGAAATTGTAAAGAAGCTTGTTTTGGGAGATGTTATAAAAGATGAAATTACAATTATTGAAGGGTGGAAATTAAGTGATATTCAGGAATATTTTGTAGAAAAAAATATTTGTTCGCATGAAGAATTTTACGGAATTACAATAAGAGATTTTAGTAATGAGTTTTTATTTTTAGAAGATAAACCAAAGAGTGCAGATTTAGAAGGATATGTTTTTCCAGATACTTATGAAATACTAACTGGTGAAAGTTGTGAGCAAATCATTAAAAAAACCTTAGCAAACTTTGGGAAAAAATTAGATCAAAAATTACAAGATGAAATTATAAGACAAAAAAGAAGTATTTTTGATGTAATAATTTTAGCTTCAATATTAGAGAAAGAAGTAAAAACCATTGAAGATAAAAAGATAGTAGCTGGAATTTTGAATAATAGATTAGAATCTGGAATGCCTTTGCAAGTTGATTCTACAATAAATTATATTACAGGTAAAAATCACCCAGGAGCTTTGATTGAAGATACAAAAATTGATTCACTATATAATACTTATAAGTATGCGGGATTGCCTTTGGGGCCTATATCAAATCCAGGGCTGGACTCAATAAAAGCTGTAATTTATCCTACAGAAAGTAATTATTTTTATTATTTATCTACAAAAAATGGAAAAACAATTTTTAGTAAGACGTTAGATGAACATAATCTTGCTCGCTTAAAATATTTAAAATAAAAATCTAACAATACAAAAATAAATTACCCAGTAAAAATGCCACGGTCGTGGTAATTCTACTGGGTAGTTTTTGTTTTACGATAAGTTATTTATCCACAATCAAAGTAATTGTTTTTAATTTCTATAAATGATAAAATAAAAGAATAATATATTTCTTGTAATGAAAATAAATCTGATAAGTAAAGATAAAAAAATAAATTCAAAAAGCTTTTCTATTTCTGCAACCTTGTTTTGCATTGTTTTTGTTTTATTATTTTTATCACTTTTATTTCTCCCAACTCCCAACAACACAGCACAAGCCGCCATCAAAACATGGGACTCAGGTGGAGCTAATAATAACTGTAGCACAGCAGGAAATTGGGATAATGATACAATTCCCACCACAACAGATGACATAGTCATAAATTCAACAGCTGATGCTATAATTTGGGATTCTGCCTGCCCTCAAACAGTCAACTCATTCCTTATGGACA
>CAINWR010000044.1 GCA_903854535.1 Candidatus Staskawiczbacteria bacterium
ATTTATTTAAAATTTGATTTTGTCCCACGAAACAATATCATGGGACATTTCAAACTTCAAATTATTTTCTTTCGTCTTTGACTTCTTTAATTTTTTCTTTAACTTCTACAGACATTCCCAAAGATTTTAATTCTGCTACAAGCAAATTAAATGAAGCTGGAATATTTGGGTTTCTTATTGGCTCACCCTTTAAAATAGACTCATAAGTTGCTGCTCTTCCCACCACATCATCAGACTTAATTGTAAGCATTTCTTGTAATGTATGAGATGCACCATATCCTTCAAGAGCCCACACCTCCATTTCCCCAAATCTTTGGCCTCCAAATTGAGCTTTTCCTCCAAGTGGTTGCTGAGTAATCAATGAATAAGGCCCAATGGATCTAGCGTGTACTTTATCATCTACCATATGTATAAGTTTCATTATATACATATATCCTACTGTAATTGGTTTTGGGAAAGGCAAACCAGTTTTACCATCATAAACTGTCATTTGTCCTGATTCTGGCAGACCTGCTTCTTTTAATTCTCTCTTAATATCTTCTCTATTAGCTCCCAAAAGTGATGGGGTAATAGCAATATAATTTAATTTATGTGCTGCATAGCCCAAATGAGTTTCCAAAATCTGCCCAATATTCATACGACTTGGCACAGATAAAGGTGAAAACACCAAATCAATTGGAGTACCATCAGCTAAAAATGGCATTTCTGATTCTGGCAAAACTCGAGAAATAACTCCTTTATTTCCATGTCTTCCTACGAGCTTATCTCCTACTTTTGCTTTTCTAGTTTCAGCTACTTCAACTTGAATTTTTTTAATTACTCCTGGCTCTAATTTGTGACCTAATTCTCTTGAAAATATTCTTATATTTGTAACTTTTCCATATTTTCCATGTTCCACTCTCAAAGAAGTATCTTTAACATCTTTGGCTTTATCGCCAAAAATAGCTCTAAGCAATCTTTCTTCTGGAGTTAATTCTGCTTCACCTTTTGGAGAGATTTTACCAACTAAAATGTCATTTGGGCCAACTTCAGCTCCAATTCTTATAATCCCTTCTTCATCTAAATCTTTTAATTTTTCTTCTCCAACATTTGGAATATCAGAAGTTGTAACTTCATCTCCTAGTTTTGTTTCACGCACATCGCAAGTAAAATCCTCTAAATGAATTGAAGTAAATTCATCTTCTTTAGATAATTTTTCTGAAATTGTAATAGCATCTTCAAAACCTCCTCCTCTCAAAGGCAAGAAGCATACAAGCACATTTCTACCCAAAGCCAATCTTCCATGTGATATAGAAGCACCATCAGCAATAACATCTCCTTTCTTTACTTGATCTCCTACATTTACAATTGGTTTTTGATGAAAGCAAGAATATTGGTTAGTTCTAACAAATGTTTGCAAGTCATGGGTTATTTCTTCCTTTTTTCCTCCTATTTCATAAGCTACTTTAATATGCTTTGCATCTGATTCAATAACTTTTCCATTTGCTTTAGCAAGTACAACTTGTCCTGAATCTTTAGCTACATTTCTTTCAACACCAGTTCCAACCAAAGGCACCTCTGGTCTCAACAAAGGCACAGATTGACGTTGCATGTTTGAGCCCATAAGTGCACGAGAGGCATCATCATTTTGTAAAAATGGAATCAAAGAAGCTGCAATAGAAATAAATTGTTTTGAAGATACATCAATATAATCTACTTTAGAAATTTCAATTTCTGCTGGCTCACCTTTTACACGAGCTTCTATCTTATCTGGTTGTACTTCTGGTAAAATTCTATTTGTTTTTTCATCAATTGGCACAGAAGCTGGAGCAATCACAAATCTTTCTTCATCTTGAGCTGGCAAATAATCTATTTCATCTGTAATTTTACCATTTTTTACTCTAAAATATGGAGTTTCAATAAACCCAAAAGGATTAACTCTAGCAAAAGAAGCTAAGTGTCCTACAAGTCCTACATTTGGACCTTCTGGAGTTTCAATAGGACAAATTCTACCATAATGAGAAGGTTGCACATCTCTTACTTCAAATCCAGCTCTCTCTCTAGTTAAACCACCAGGACCTGTAGTAGTAAGCCTTCTTTTGTGCTCCAATTCAGCCAAAGGATTTTCATTATCCATAAATTGTGAAAACTGTGAAGCTGTATAGAATTCCTTTACAACTGCCATCAAAGGTCTTGGGTTTATCAATTGAACTGGAGTGATTGTAGCAGGATCTAAAGTAGACATTTTATCTTTAATAATTCTTTCCATTCTCATCATTCCAACTCTAAGTCTGTTTTGCAAAAGTTCACCTAAACATCTTACTCTTCTATTTCCCAAATGATCTACTTGATCTGGCTTAGCTGTAGGATCATTATTCATTCTAATAACTTCTTTTACAACTTCAACTAAATCCTCAATCATCAAAATTCTTTCATCTTTGGTAATTTCCATGCCACCATCTTTATCTTTTTTCTTGTTTTCTGGCATTAAATTAGGCAATCTCTGCCAAGTTTTCCATCTACCAACTTGAGATAAATCATATCTATCAAAATTAAAAAACATATTAAAAATCAAATCTTGAGCAGTATCAGGAGTTACCAAATCTCCAGGACGTAATCTTCTATATATCTCTACTAAAGCTTCTTTTTGATCTTTACAAGCATCTCTTTTTAAAGTTTCTTTAATATATCTAACTTCTCCTGTATCTACATCTTTAAAAGTTTTTTCTACTTCTGCTGTATCTTTTAGACCTAAAGCCATTAATAATGTAGTGGCAGGTACTTTTCTTTTTCTATTAATTTTTACACCAATAAACCCCGAGTCTTCTGTATCAAATTCAAGCCATGCTCCTCTATTTGGAATAATTTTAGCTCCAAAAAATCTTTTGGCTTTTGCTGTTCTCATTGTGAAAAATGCTCCTGGAGATCTAATTAATTGAGACACAACAACTCTTTCTACTCCATTTACAACAAAAGTTCCTCTTTCTGTCATCAAAGGAATATCTGTCATAAAAACCTCTTGTTCTTTAATTTCTTTTGTTTGTAAATTAACAAGCTTAATCTTTACTCTCAGAGGAGATTCCAAAGAATCATTATTTTTTCTTGCTTCCAATCCATCTTTATAATTTGGTTTACCTAATTTATAGTCTCCAAACCAAAGCTCAAATTCTTTACCAGTATAATCACGAATTGGTGACATTTCATCAAAAAGCTCTTTGATTTTTACTTCCAAAAAATCATCCCAAGTATTTCTTTGCATTGTCAAGAGATCTGGCAATGGAAAAGTTATTTTTGATCTTGAGAAATTTCTTACCTTAAATATTTTTTCAGCCATGATTTTATGTAGCAAAGCGAATAAAATCACTTCGCGAATTAAGCCTGATATATGAATTCATTGTGGCTTAATGAGCGAAGAACCTTTTCGTTTTTAATTTATTGAATTTAAAAAATTTTATTTTGTTATTGTAAAATAATTATCACTTTTATCCTCTGTAAGCAAGCCACCTTCTCTATAAATTTTTATTAATATTTTATATTTTTCACCTATAGTTGCATCATTTGATAGCGTCCATAAATATGAAGAAGAAATTCCAGATAGATTAGAAATTTTATAATCTTTTATATAAGTACACATGCCTTCATTACAAAGAAAAAAATTTATGGAATCTGAATCCTTAGCGCCACTTGTTTTCCACGTAACATTAAACTGCTGGCCTCTAACTAATTTTTCTCCACCATTTGGAGAAATAATTGTTACAGAAGATTTTTCAATACAATCTTGGGGACAGTTATAATTACTTTCATTTTCAGAATCACAAATGCCATTTCCACATTTTACTGTACATACTCCGGAAGAACCAAGTAAGTCTTGATATTTTGGCTTAAGCGGAATTAAGCCAGAACAACAAACTGGAGGATTTGGAATAACAGGAATACTTTCACCCTCTTTTTTGCATGCTATTGAATTATCAGAAATTTTATTTATAAATTTAAAAGTTGAAAGCATCTGATCTAATATTATTTTTGAATTTTCATAATTAAAATATTCTTGATTTTCTTTTGGTAATTCGGGCGTACTAAAGTTGACTGTAATAATTATTACTTGATTATTTTTTAAATCTGGGATTATATATCCAGAATAACCGCCTCCGATATCTCCCTCAGTAATATAACAACCTTCAAAACCATACTTTTCTGTCTTTAAAAACCTATTATCACTCTTGTCCAAGCAAGTATTTTTTTCTTTATCATAAATTATTTCACTAGCCCCAGTATTAGTAAATTTAAATAAATTAATAGGTGCAACAGATATTCTTGAAATAATATGTTCTTGGTTATTATTTGCGTAAACTTCAAATATTTCCCCTGCTACTCCAATTCCAAAATTAGCAATATTTTTATTTTCAAATAATTTTGCAAAACTTTTTGGCAATTTAACCTCAAAACCATATTTTTCATTTCTATAAATTTTTTGCCCTGTAGCTTCATCTAAAATAAAACTTAAAACTCTATCTTCCTCACATTTTTCCTCCCATGACCTCAAACATTTTTGTTTAGCTTCACACCAAGAATATCCATCGGAACTAATGCAACCATATTTATCTTTAACAACAACTGGCGTTATTTTTCTGTCAGCTTTATTTTTCTCTTCATTTAAAATTTGCAATTGATTATTTTGTTTTACTGCAAAATATTGATAAGTAAAAACTCCACCAAAAATTAAAATTGTCGCCACAACAATAATTATAATTCCTATTAAAGTGGGAACATTTTTTTGCATAATTTAAGATTTTAAAATTCCTTTACTATAAACTACAAAAAACCCTGAACTTTTAGGGTTTTAACCTTCACCTTTTTATTTAATCAACATAATTCACAAAAAAATACCTTATCTTAATAGGTGAAGGCTTTAAGTTTTCTAAAGAAGATTAATAGCCACTTCTTTTATAGTATGATTACCCCGAGTTAGCACTCGAGTTTCTTGCACTTTTGGTGCAATTATGAATATATTATCTATTATATTCTTTTACAATAAAAAGTCAATAGCATTGAACAAAAATCACCAATTAGCATTGGCTTATTCTAAAAATTGTATCAATTCCCTATTTGATAACTAACGCTTCTTTTAATCTCATCATCTCTAGTTCTAATTTTTCAATTCTATCTGAATGCTGTTTAAGTAAAATATTTTCTATTCGATCAAATCTCTTATCCACTTCATCAAATCTTTTATCAATATCTGCTTTCTTTGCAGTTTCTTCAAAGCCCTTCTGAACCATAATCGCTAAATCATCAATTGTTATTTTTTTTGCCATATTTTTCTAAAATTTTAATTCACCTCTATTATATCAAACCAAAAACTCATGTCAATTATATTTTCCCAACAATTGGTTTATTTTTGTTCTTGTCCTTGGGCCGACATAGCCATTACCAGATTGCAACCCAGATGGAGATAAAATTTCTGATTTATATTTTTCTTGAAATCTTATTACTGCTTGAAAAGTAGCTGGCCCAAAATTACCAGTAATTAAGGCTTCAGGATAAATATCTTGTCCTTGGTTTTTTAAAAAATTCTGCAAGCAAGCAACTTGACTATCATTTTGCATTCCAAAATATAAGTTTGAATTAATACTATTGCAATTTGCATTAATAATAATTTGCCCATTTTTTTGCGCCAAAAGCTTTGCTATTTCAGCTTTTAAAAATTCTATCCTAGCCAGAAGCTTTGCAATAAGTTCTTGATTTGAATCACCAAGCTTCTCTTTTATAGAAACTGTAAAAGAATAAGGATAGCTATATTCTTGATCATAAAAATTTGTGGTTTTATTTTGCAAAGTTGGCAAGATAATCAATGAATTAATATCTACCCCAAAACCTAAAATACTTATCTCCCCTTCTTGATTGTTATTTAATTCAAAAAACTTAACTAAATATTTATTATCTTTATCATAAATTATATATGGTACTTTAAAATTAGGATTAGTTAAAGATGAAAATTTTAATTTAAGATCACCTTTACCTCCTATAATTTTTTGCCAATTACCAGACCAATTTTTTATAGTATTTGTAATAGATAAAGAACTATTTCCAGATAATGGTAAAAAATTAAGATTCGGACTAACTTTTATTTTCTTAAGATTAATATTTGTAAAGCAGTATTTTGAATTTACTGAGCAGTCATTAATAATCAAAGCAATAGTCCAATTGGTAAAAACTTGCGAAAAATCTTCCTTAGCCCCATTTTTAAGTAATGCATAATTTATACTATCTATGCCAACTTGCCTTGATTTTAAAGAATCAACTAAAATATTTACACCATAATGATCTACCAAATAATGTAAAAAAATATTTACAACTGCATAATCGCTTTCTTTATCAGTCCATTCAGTTATAGAATCATCATTTTTAGATATAAATGCATTAACTCGTCTTTGTAAATTACTACCCACATAAACATCATCATAACCAAGAATAGTTGATGCATATTCTGCTCTACCTTCATTTAGCCAAACCTCTTCATCTGTGCCAGCAACTCTAGTTTTTTGATTATATGTTATTAAGTGCATCATTTCGTGACCCAAAAGAACTTTAAGCTGATCACTTTCTATTTTTGCTATAGGCAAATAAAGCATTTCTCTTTGATTTGAGTCTGTAACTTGGATTTTTGGCCTTTCATCAGCAGATCTAAAATATCCACCCATATTATCTTTCATTTGATGAAATAATACAGTAATTCTCTCATCTCCATCAATACCAGGCCTCCATTCAAAACCAAACAAAGAAGTAAGTGTTGGATAAATTTTATTTTCAAACTCAATAGATAATAACTCTAAATTATTTAAAATATCTTTTCTTCTCAATTCTCCTTGTTTATCCCACCAATCACTTTCAACATAAAACAAAATTCTTGGATTTATTTTCACAAGCTTTGTTTGAATTTTATCGCTTCCATTTAAATGATGATCTTCGCTTATATTAAATAAAGTAGATTCATTAACAGAAAAAGCTTTTGCATTAAAACCACACATCAATATGGAAAATGCGCTCAAAAATATAATAGTTTTTTTTATATCATTTATCATAAATTACAATGTAGATTTTATATTATCAAATTTATTCTATATATACAACAATCATGATCATATTAATGTTTATGAATTAATAGTCTTAATGTTTTCAATACTATTTCTACGTCTAAGATAATAGATTTATTTTTCATATAATAAAGATCATACTCAAATTTTTCTTTAGCTTCATCTACAGAATCCGAGGGTTTAAAATTTATTTGCGCCCAGCCTGTAAATCCAGGTTTTTCTAAATATCTATAATTATAAAAAGGAATTTCTTTTTTATAAATTTTATCAATCTCTATCCACTCTGGCCTTGGACCTACAAAACTAATATCACCTTTAATAATACTTAAAGATTGTGGCAATTCATCAAGATGAAATCTCCTTAAAAATTTACCAACTTTTGTAATTTGATTATCTTGATTTGCTCGCCAAACTTTATTCTGATTTTCAATTTCTTTCATTGTTCTAAATTTATATACAGTAAACACATTTCCTCTTATGCCAACTCTTTTTTGCTTATAAAAAATACTTCCTTTAGAATCAATTTTAATAGCAAGAGCAATAAAAGGAAATAAAATAATATTTACTAAAAAAAATAAAAAACCCAAGCACAAATCAAGGATTCTTTTTAAAGCAAAATATATTTTATTATTATTTTGTGATAACTTTTCTAAAAATAATACTTCTGAAAAATTGTCTAAACAAACTTTTTTAGATAAAATTTCGTAAAACTCATTATAATTTACATATCTTATATTAGGCAAAATGGTAATTGTTTTATTACTATAAAAATCATTAGTAAAAACAATAAAATCAGTTTCAGTTGTAAAATGTGGTAAAATTTCAAAATTTTTTTCTTCTATTTGTTTTTTAATTTTTTGAATATTTTTAGGATTGCCCAAAATAACTACTTTTTCTTTTTTATTTTTTGAAAATATTTTATAAAAAATCTTTCTAAAACCATAAAGTAAACACGCAAAAATAAATACATTTAAAATCAAAATTGTTTTAGGAGTAAAAAGCAATTGAGGCCTTAAATAAAAATATCCCAATCCTAAAAACAAAGCTATAAAGCCAAAAATTATAAGATTATATAAAAATGACTTATTTTTAAAATAATGTAAATCATAGAAATCTGAAGCATAAATAAATGGAAGCCACAATACATAAAGTATAGAAAAAGCATATGCAGAATCTCTAAAATCAAGAGATTTGCTTCTTAATAAAAGAGCAAAATAAAGTGCTACATACATTAATAAAAAATCAGTTATCAGTAAACAAATTTTTATAGCTTTTTCTTTTTTTATCATTTTATTTCATCAACTCTAATATGCTCAATTATTTTTGTAGAAGAAACGCCTTTTAAAAATTCAGGTACTACTCTTTTTACAAGTTTTATTTCTATACCAAATTCTTTGCAAAAATATTGCTTTTCTTTTATGGCAGAATCATCATCATTTAAAATCAAAATATCAGGTTTTGAATTTTGCACAATTTCGTAATAATCAATTTTACCGGGCCTCATATCTTTTGCTTCAGAACCCAAAATAGCATAATCTACATTTTCAATAGAAGCTGTTAAATACACTCTATTGTTTTGCACATTTACTGGTCTGCCTTCACCTTTTTGCATTTTGATTGCACTATCTGATCCTACTACAACTACTAATACATCAACCAATTCTTTGCATTGCTCAAAAAATACTGAATGACCAGAATGAAATACATCAAAACAACCAGAACAAATTCCAATTTTTTTATTTTTGTTCTCCTCTCTAATTCTTTGCAAATCTTGCAAATTTACAATTTTCTCAATTACCTTTTTCATAATTATATTTTTTTATTTATAACGCTTTGAGCAAATTGAATCAAGTATAACCAACCACAAAAAATATGGCCCTGCAATAAAAACCCTTTTCCAAGTTGTTTTAAACTCAAAAACCAATCGCCACAACCACTCAAACCCAATAGATCCCACCCATTTTGGAGCTCTTTTTACAGATCCCGATAAAAACTTAAAAGCAGCTCCCACTCCCACTACAACTGGCAACTTGAGCTTTTCCCTATTTTTGTAAATCCATCTTTCTTGCTTTGGTAGGCCCAAAGCCACCCACAAAATATCAGGCTTAGCATTGTTTATTTTTTCTATAATCTCTTGCTCTTCTTTTTCTGACAAATCTTTAAATGGCGGAGAAAACATTCCAGCTACTTTCAATCTTGGAAAATTATCTTTTAACTTTTTATTTAATAATTTTAAAGTCTCTGGAGTATCACCATAAAAATAATTATTAAAATCTTGTTTTTGAGATATAACAAAAAACTCTTTCATTAAATCTGCTCCAGAAATTCTTTCTTTAGCAGACAAGCCCTTTAATCTTGCCAGCCATATTAAAGAAATTCCATCTGGCACCCATAAATCAGCAGAACCTAATATTTTTTTAAATTCTATATTTTTGTTTGCCTCGGCAATTCCATGCATACCAGTCACAATAATATAATGTAATTTATTTTTTTCATTTTTAATCCAATTTTGCATTATTTGCAAAACTTCGGGCATTTTTATTATATTTATTTTAGAACCTCTAAATTCCAAGATTTTACTATCATTTCTCTGCCTATCATTTGATTCATTATACAAACATTGAATATACACAATTATAGGGGCTACAAAAAGCCAATCTGCTGAGAAAAATACCAAAGACTCAGTTAGTCCTCTTACAACAAAAAATATCAAAATTGCAGTTATGGTAATTAAAAATTGTTTTTCTATTTGCAAAATTTCTTTATTTATAAACAGCCTGAACAAATAAATTAAAATCAAAACAAAAGCTAAAACAAAAACCAAAGTTCCCAAAAGTCCTGCTTGGAGCATAGCGTGAATTATTGTGTTGTGAGCATGCTGACCATTGAGAAAATATCTATCTGCTTGAGCTCCAAACCCAAACAAAGGATTTCTCAGAAACAATTGCCAAGAATCTTTCCACACTCCACCAGTCCTACCACTCAAAGTAATAACACTAGCTGTTCTAGATGTAATTTGAGGTAACTCTGGCACTGACTTAACTACTTCTACAGGTTTTAACAGTTTGATCAGTTCTTTAACTGGCGCATCTTTAGCGACAACATTTTCTTGGACAACTGGCACTTCTTGAACAATCGGAGTATTTTTGACTTTTGCTTCATTGATCATACTTACTATTTTGTTTATAAAAATAGGTTTATTAGTACATGGCACATTATAAAAAATAACAATACTTGAAATAACAATAACAAAAAGCGTACTTATAATTGATAAGACATTTATTTTTTTTGCAGCCCAAATTAAAAAAACCATTGAGAAAATATAAGCCACCATCTCTGTTTTACCTTTAGAAAAAAGTAAAATTGCCAAAAACAAAGCAAACATCCCAAGCCATTTTCTCTTACTCCAAGTCTTATGTTTTGCAAAATAAAAACCTGACAAACAAAATATTGCTACAAGACCTGCATATCTTCCAAGACCAGTTGGCCTTGTTCCTGCCATGCCAAATGTCAAAGCTTCAGCAGGCAGACCGCCCATACCTTCATATGGCCTTTGATTACAAATCAAAAAATTATAAGTCAATGATTTTACAGCCTCATGATTTAATAAAAAAATTGCAGTTAAAGCTATTGTTATAATCCCAGCAATTATAATATTTACAATAATAATTTTTTTAATTATTTCTTTGTTACTTACAAAAGTTAAAAGCAAAAATAATACACCACTAAATAAAATTCCCCAATATACAGCCATCAGAGGTTCTTTGGAAAAAACAGAAGAAATTATTTGGAGCAAAGAATATACAATCAATAGCCCAACTGGACTAAAAAATAAATCTTTAAAATAACTTCTATTTTTAAACAAAACAATTGCTGAATAAATAAATGCAATAAATGGCAAAAAAGATCTGGCTTCATGAATTAAATCAAAAATATCATTGGGAAATCCTGGCCATAAAATCCTAAAAATATCAGTGTTATAAGTCCCCCAAACACAAAACCACAAGAAAACCGCTGTAATTACTTGCCAATTTTTAATAATTTTTTGTTTTATTTCTATAAAATTAAATCTCATATTTTTATAAAACTTTCTTGTATATTTCAAATAATCTATCCCCCAGTTTATCCCAATCATACTCTTTTTCTGCTTTTTTTCTAGCTCCTTGGCCCAACCTTAATCTTAAATCCTTATCCAAATATAATTTTTCCAAAGCTTCTGCCATATCTTTTACTGCTTGCTTTGGATTTTCTGGTTTTATTTTTATTCCACAATTTTCATCAATATGAAATCCAGGCCCTGCCAAATCAAAACAAATCACGGGTTTGCCAGAAGCCATAGCTTCTACCACCACATTACCTCCTCCATCTCGCAAGCTTGGGAACAAAAACACGTCACAATCAGCCATTTGCTTTAAAACATTTTCTCTTGCAAGCCACCCTTTAAACAAAACTTTATTTTCTAATTTTAAGCTTTTTACAATATTTTTTAAATTATTTATTTCTGGCCCATCGCCTAAAATAACAAATCTCGCCTCAAGCACTTTGTCGCTTAGCAATTTGAAAGCCCTAATAGCTAAATCTATCTCCTTAATTTTAATCAGCCTACCAGCAGTCAAAATTAAAAAATGATTACTATTTTCATTCGCATAATCTATAAGAGGTAAATCTTCTAAAGAAATTCCATTTACTGGGAAAAAATATACTTTGCTCTGCCATTTTTTAGATATAGCATTCTTAGCTTCATAATTACAAACCAATAAAACTTTGGATCTATTTTGTCCAATTATAAAAAATGGATCATGTCGAAATAACCATTGCCCAATACTTCTTACCCTTTCTGCAATTTTTTGGTTAAATTTATACTTCTTCACAAACCCCTCAGGAACCTTATGCGCCCCTCCCCCAGGACCTCTCATATAAGGAATTGGTAAAAGCGCTCCAACAAAACTAGCCATCCAATCATTCGCAAAAGTAACATGATGAAAAATATCAAAATTGTTTTCTCTATGCAGTTTTCTTGCTACAAAATAAGCTTTGATTTGCCATAAATATGCATAAATTTGCACACCTCCATAAATTTTTTGCAAACCTTCAACCCAGCTAGGCAAACCAAAATAAATAAATTTCGTATTTAATAATGGCTCTTTAACAATCTTAGACTCAATATACTGTTTATTATCTTTATGCGTCAAAACTATTAATTGAAAAAACCTATCAAGTTGTTTTACAATACTCCAACCCAAACTACCCTCTCCGCCATCAACTAAGTTAAATCTTTTGTCTGGAGCACTCAAACAGGCATATGCACAAATTAAAACTTTATTTTTCATTTTGCTTTGTAATAAATGTTTCTATATTGGAAAAATATTCGTAATTACTTTTTATCCATTCTAAATCTTTATTCCACCATTTGAAATTATTTAAAAATTTTATTTGTTCATCAGTAAATCTATATCTTATTAAATTTGCCGGCACCCCACCAACAATGGCATAATTGGGAATATCTTTTGTTACCACGGCTCCAGCCCCAATTATAGCCCCGTCCCCGATTTTAACACCATCTCTTATTAAAACATTGCTGGCGATCCAAACATCATTCCCAATTTCTACCACATATTTTTTCCCTGAATCTAAAAATATATGATCATCAAATCTTTGTTCTTTTGCAAAAGTAAAATCAATACTTTTTCTTAAAGAATAAAATACCGGGCTTGTGCTGACAAATTTTTGTGACGGGTGTTGCCCCACACCGATTTTTACGTTGTCAGCTATAGAACAAAATTTCCCAATTTTAGCTAACCTAATTCGCGACTCACTGGCAATGTAGGTACATAATCCAACAGAACTCCCTTGCACAACAGTGTTGTTAAAAACCGCATTATGACCTTCAAAAAAAGAATCCAAATAAAGTTTTGACCCTTTGCCAATTTGAACTTTATATTTTGCTTTCATTAAGAAATTCATGCATCCAAAAACAATAAAATGTGGAAATATCTTTAGCAAAATTTTAAAAATACTTTTTTTATTCATATTAATTTTTTAACTTATTATTAACAAATTTTGATATTTCTTCAATAAAATTTGCTTGCCTGACCCATTTTTCTATTAACTCAACAGAATTATTTGAAAAATTTGCATATTCTTCATCAGACATTCTATATATTTTCTCAACACACTCAATCAGCCCATCAACCTTTCCGGATGTAAATACAAAACCATTATAATTATTTTTCACCAAATCAAATCCAGATCCAACTCTATCTGATACTATTATGGGCAGACCAAAACACATTGCTTCGTTCACAACAATTCCCCATGTTTCATGCTTTGATGGTAACACAAAAACATCAGAGGCTATATAAAAATCAGAAATTATTTTATGTGGCTGAAAACCAAGAAAACTAACCCCATTTATCTCATTTTTTCTAATAAATTCCTCCATTCCGGCACGCTCCGGACCATCACCAACAATAAACAATTTTTTATTTTTAATATTTAACTTTTTAAATGCTTTTAATAAAACACCTAAAGATTTTTCTTTTGATAATCTCCCAACATATAACAAAATAAAATCATTTTTTAAAATTCCTAAACCTTCTCTAATTTTTGTTTTATGAAATTTTGATTGTTTAAAAATATTTAAAAATTTATCATACCCCCAAGAAAATGGCACCCTAATCATTTTTTCTTTTCTGACGTTATAATATTTATAAAAATTTTCATTTGCTGTTCCTGAAACCAAAAAACCTGTGGCTTTTTTAAGTAAAAAATTACCGATAAATATCTTTTTGATAATTTTTGTAAATATACCTTTTGTTAGCTCTGAAGCAATGTTTGAATCAGTCATAAAAAATACTGGCGTTTTAAACTTTAGACAAGCAAAAAAGGCTATCCACCAAGTTAGATTGTTCCACGCTTGAAGCACAACTATGTCATAATCCTTCACTTTTATTTCGTGCCAAATTCCAAAATTTGCTAACCCAAATATTGATCTTAAATATGATGGTTTTGGGGAATAATTCTTAATAAATTTATATTTATAGCCCCTTAATAATTCATCTTCACATTCAAGCATCCCGATTGTTTTATATGTTTTTTCAACATCTTTACCTGAAATAGTTTCCTTAGAGCAAAAATACACCATCAAATCTACATCTAAAGAGTTATTAATCTCTCTGTATAGTGGCGCGTGATAATGAAATGGCACAGGAGCAATAATAGCCATTTTAAAACTTTTTTTTTCTCTCTCATTAACAAAATCATCAACAGTTTTATTTGTTAAATATTGAAATTTCTCAATTGAAAACTCTTGGCTTTGCAGTAATAAATATTCACGAAGCTCGTTTTGCTTTTTCTCACTATTTAAAATTCTTATAATTTTTTCAACAGCATCTTGTTTGTCCTGATAAATTAAATCATTATTTTTTACTACTTCAACTTGCCCTCCTCCATTTGGTACAAAAGCAATACATCCTTGCTTTATTATCTCAGCTATAGCAATGCCAAAAGCCTCAATTTTGCATGCTGAAATCCCATATTTATATTTTGAAATAAAACTTAGTTTTTCCTTTCCATAAATTGGCTTTTCTAAAAAACACCAACCCTTATTATCTAAGCATAATTTTTCAATTGTTTTAATATAATTTTTACGCAAAATGTCTGGCACCCCAACTATATGCAAATCAATATCAAAACCTTTGCTTCGCACTTCTTTTATTATCGCAACAATTTTCTTAATCTCTTTTACTGGAGTGATTCTGCCAAGATAGATAAAACTATTTCTTCTTTTGCTAAAAATATTATTATCAATTCTATCTGCGACCGGAGGGTAAATGACCCTTGAATCTAAATCTAATGTTTTTTTTACTATGCTCTTTGTCCAGTCGGAATTTACAATTGTTACGTTCCTCTTCATGCCAACTTCAGTAAATCCTGATATGAAATAGCAAATATTTTTATAAACTCTCCCCCACAAATAATTTTTGTAGTACACAACAGGCGTTAAGCTGGATTTTTGGTCCTGCTTATTTAAATCTGGAACATGGATATATTGTATACAAGGCATTCCCAAATCAATTTCTTTATAAGCTCCAATAACAACATCAAATTTTAATTTTCGTGACTTAAAAAAACGAGCCAACAAATGATATTTCAATAACCCCATACTAGGTATTTTCCTAACTAAAAAAGAAAGCAGTGGATTAATTACTGAAATATCTTTGAGCAAAATATTTGTACTATAAAAGTCATTTAATTTACTAAGCTTTTCATAATTATCATAAGTAAACAAAGTTACATAATAATCATTTTTTAATGACTCAATTGTTTGGGCAACAACCACATCAGTGCCCCCTTCTCCAAAGTGTGGAAATAATATTGCTATTGTTTTTTTATTCATAAAATTCTTTTTGGAAAGCCTTAGAGTTTTTAAATGCATCGTGACTTGCTTCTAAAACTTTTCTTGCATTAGCATTCATTTCACTAACTAATTTTTTATTATTAAGCAACTCAACAATTCCCTTTTGAAGCTTTGCGAGATCATCTTCATCAACAACCATGGCAAAATTATATTTTTTCCCATATTGAGAAATATACGATTTAGCGGGGGCGTGAATTAAAATAGGCCTTCCAGAGCTAAGATATTCATAAGTTTTTCCAGGACTTGAAGTATTAATTAATAACTGGTGTTCTTTTTCAAAAGTGAGAGGCACAAAAAGAATATCTGCGTTTTTCTGAATTTCTGACATTTCCGAAGGCATTCCATATTTAAATAGAACCCTCTGACTTTCAAAAATTCCTTGTTCGTTCAAAGCTTTTTTATTGCTTGGAGTATAAAGCCACAACTGAACATTTTCATCTTTTAATTCTTCTATTGCTTTAATTAAATTTCTTATTGGGGCTGCTTGACACCAATAAATAGTACCAGTGAAAACAATTTTAGCGGGATTGTTACGAATCAATAAATTGTCAAAATTTTCTGCTTTAATTGGCAAAGAATTATGAATTACAAAAACATCTCTTTTATACATATTTTTATAATGCTCCCCAAGAGCCTCTGCCATAACAAAAATCTTTTGTGCACTTTTAAAAAGTCTTGGCTCTAAAAACTTAGCCAAAACCCTGTGGGAAAATGGAAAATTATTACCTTTGTAAAGGTCATAAAAATAAATAAAAAGCGGTTTTTTTGTAATTTTATGCAATAAATATGATGAAAAGAGAGCTGGTCCATGATCTGAATAAGCCAAAATAATTTCTATATTTTCTTCTTTAATTATTCTTCTTCCGTACCTTATAATGTTAAAAGGCAAATAAAAAATAAATAAAAACTGAATTACATTTTTTAATAAAATAGATTTTTTAAAAAAGTTTTTTGCTTTTTGGAAAAAAGAGCCTTCTTTCTTTAAACTTGTAGTTAGGGTTGGCGTATCAAAATAGTAATATTTTGTTTTAAGATATTGCCCATGTTCAATCATTCTGTTGTCAATATGCGCATGACTAGTAAGTATAACAAAAGAGTCTTTTGGAAAGTTGCACAAAAGATTATACATCATCACCGGCGCGCCAGAAATCGCCGGAGGGGCATAAGAAGAAATAATTAAAAATTTTTTTAGATTAGACATTTTTATAATTTATTATAAGCTTCTTTGACAAATTTATTTTCTTTTATTGACTCAAATTTCCTTGATTTTTCAAAAAACCCATTTTTAATTTTATCCATTAAATCATCAAAAACTCTTTGACTAGGGCTTCCGCCTTCTGGATTCAAAATAGTCCTGTCCCAATTCTTATTTAATTTCATTGCTTTCAAAGCATTATCATACAAATTATCGTTAGAAATAATCGTAGCACCAGCTTGTATTGTCTCAGGACGTTCAGTTGACAAACGAGTTACTAAGCAGGGGACTCCAAGTATTAACGATTCTTCTTGAACTGTACCGCTATCCGTAACAGTGACTTTAGCGTATTGTTCAAGATTTAAAAATTCAAGGAAGCCTAAAGGCTTTGTTTGAATAATTGTAGAGCAATTAACTAACTCAGAAAGCCTAAAATTATCAAGATTTTTTTTAATTCTTGGCATAATAGGAAAAACTATTGGCATTTCTTTTGATAGCTTTATTAAATCTTCAATTTTAGCAGTTAGCTCTTCTTTACTATCAGTATTTTCTTCCCTGTGAATAGTTGCCAAAGCATATTCACCCTTCAAAACGCCTAATTTTTCATGAATTAAAGTCTTTTCAGCTAAAGGTAAAAAACTTTCAATAGCATCGTGAATAATATTCCCAATCACTTTTACTCTAAAATCAGCAATCCCTTCAGAAAGCAATATATTTTTATATCTTGGCAGATAACAATAAATTAAATCTGACATATGATCAATAACAATCCTAGCCTTTTCTTCTGGCATTCTCCAGTCAAAACTTCTTCCTCCACCTTCAATATGAATAACGGGGACTTGATATCTTGGGGGCACAATAGAAGTAATAACGCTATTTGTATCTCCTAAGTACATAATAGCATCTGGTTTTTCTTTTTCTATAAATTCAGATATTTTTTTGATTGAAAGACCAAGCTGATGCTCAAAAGTTGTAGCGCCACCACTTTCTTTAAGAGTTCTCCCAACATTAAAATTTATACTGGGGCTTCTTACGCCTAATTGCTTATAAAAAACTTCATCAAGCTCATAATCAAAATGCTGGCCAGTATGAGCAAAAATATGTTCATAATTATATTTTTCCTGATTATCATCAAGCAACTTAATTAACTTAAACATTCGTATAATGTCTGGTCTTATTCCTAATAATGTAACTAATTTAAATTTTTTCATTTAAAATTTCTTCTTTAATTTTTTTATCGATTATCTCCGGAAGATCTTTAGAATCTTCAATACCTAGTAAACTCGCAATTCTTTTCTCTACTAATTGCCCAATATATCGATGTTGTTCATAAGTAGTTTTACCGCCAAACATTTTCTTTCCTTCCTCATTTAATAAGGAATATTTTGGGTTTATGTCACTTCTATCTAGGCGCACATCTAAAACATTTATTTTGCCTCGACCATCAACAACCTCAGCGGGAGTTACCCATCTATCCTCAATTGATATATCGTCAACATAATGCATAATCAAACAAGCAATATCTTCTATTGATAAATCTTTTTTATCAAGTATTTCTTCTATATCTTTTAACGCAACCGAGCCAACTGATCCAACGATTTTTATAATTATTTCACTAAACCCTTCTCTCATTAATAAATTTTCAGCCTCTTTATCAGCGTCCTTCATATTCTTCCAACTCAGCCCTTCTTCCTTAGCCTTATCCATTTCTTTCTTTTTATAGAAATCATGAATTGCAGCAGCACTGATTAAATCTTTTTTTAAATCTTCTGGGAGTTTAAATAAATCTGATAAAACATTAACCCTAGCAGATTCTACAAGACAATGCCTTGAAACTCTACGCCAATCTTCTTCTCCTTCGCCCCACAAATCTGCTTTTTTATGCATTTTAAAAGCATCTCTTACGCTTAATCCAAGTCTTATAAAAAATTCTTGCTTTTTTTCTTCAAAAGAATTATCTGAATAATCTCTATTTTCAGATGTACGCTCTAAGTTTATCATAATTTTATATATTTATAAATTCCCTAACATTTCATCAAAAGATGGTACTTGAAGCTTTGAACAAACAGGATATATGGTAGCTAGAGTTCTATTAATCCCTTTTGAATCATCTGGAATAATTTTGCAGTCAATTTTGTATTTTTCCTGAAATTTCAAAAGCATTTCATATTTTGAAACAGTATTTGAAAAAATATGGAATAACCCATTTTGTGGAAAATCGTTGCGATTTTCTATAATTTTATCACAAATTATTGCAAATTGTTTTGTTGTTACTCCATTCCAAAAATGTTTTGTAAAACCTTTTATTGTTTGCCCGTTCTGATTTTTAAACCATTCAAGCAAACTCAAAAATCCTGAAATTTCAGGCCCAACAATGGAAGTTCTTAAAGTCAAACAATCTTTTGGTTCGCCAAGCCATTTTGAAAGTCCATATAAATCAGTTGAGTTGGCATCTGAATTTTCATCATACGGAAATCCTTCTAACCCATTATAAATACAATCTGTTGTAACGTGAATCATTCTTTCTTTATAAACAGAGGAAAGTAAATGGGGTAAAGCAGAATTTATAAACATTGTGTTTGCAGGGTCTTTTAAGGAATGAGGTATAATAATTCCGGCACAATTTATAACATAATCAATCTGACCAATATCATCTATAAATTTTTTAAAACTTATGCTTGTGGCCAAATCCTTAAATCCTTTTAGATAATCTTGATAAATTAAATTAAAATCAAATTCACAGAATCTGTGATTTTGAACTGGCCCGTATGCCGTTTCAAGCAATTCTTTTTCTTCTGCTTTCCTTATACCCAAAACTAAACTATGTTTTTCTTTCAAAACATTATAAACCATGCTTCCCAACATCCCCGAAGCTCCCAAAATTAAAATTTTCTTTTTCATAAAATAATTTAAATTAGTTTTCTTTTGTCTCCCAAATTTCTTTTCCCCAATAATCTTCAGGAAATCTAAAGTCATCATTCTTAGACTCTTGAAGCGAAGCTGTTGAGAATACAATTACTTTTGTGCCTTCTTGTAAAAAACGCATTCCATTTGCAAATCCACCTGGAACATGCAGAACTGCGGGTTCTTGTGAAGACAAAACAAAACGGAAAACTTCACTATTTTTATCGGGATTTTCTGAATCTCCAAAATTAACCGCGCAAATTATTGCTTTACCTGAAATAACCAGCATGTATTTCTCTTCTTTTAGATGCCCATGAAAGGCCCTAATAGTGTCAATTGAAGAATTTTCAATACAATAAAATCTTTTTACGTTTTTAAAATCAAAATCATTACAAAAAGAAACTATTCCTCGCAAATCGGAAGCAGACCCACCTTTGATAATTTTGGGAATGTTATTAGATTTTTCCATTATTATTAAGATTTGCAATATGGCGTTCGTTAAAATAGAGATCATTATCAGCATATTTAAGTCGCCCAGATTTAATCAAATCGCTTATTTGTCGCGAACCGTCGTTTATTGAAAAAACTTTTTTAAAATTTAATAATCCTTGCTCTTGGGCTTTATTAACGTTCACATGATAGTTCCTTGAATCCTCAAAGCTTTTATTTACGTATTCTATTTCACATCCTGTAATCTTACTTACTTCTTGACCTAATTCCTTAATTTGATAATTTAAAGTTGAAATATTAAAAGTTCCTTTAGCATTTTTTTCTAACCCATTGACTATAGCTTCTGCAACGTTATGTACGTGTATTAATGGCCTCCATTGATTTCCATTAAAAATAGAAATTTTACCATCTTTGATTGCCTTGGCGGTTATATAATTTACGACCAAATCCATTCTAATGCGAGAAAAAGTATCAGAAATTCCAAAAACTGTTCCTAGTCTGAAAATAATACTGTTTTTTTGTCTTAAAAATTCTTCTGCTTCCATTTTTGTTTTAGCATACAAAGACAAGGGATTTAGAGAAGAATCCTCATTTACTTCATCAATATTTTGTCCATAGACTGAGCAAGTGGAAGTAAAAATTATTTTTCCATTATAATTTTCACAAAACCATCTGACAGAATCTCTATTAACTTGGATGGTTAATTCTGGCTTTATCTGGCAAGCCGCATCTCCTACAATAGCAGCTAACCAAATAACATGAGAGTAGTCTGGTAATAGTTTTTTCATTTTTTCTGTGTCTCTTATGTCTCCATATATAAAATCTACTGGTTTTAAATATTGATGCTCGTATAAAAGAACATCATAAACAGAAAATGAGATATTTCTTTCCAATAACACATCTGTAACTGCTCCTCCAATGTACCCAGCTCCCCCAACCACTAAAACTTTTTTAATTTCATTATTCATTTTTGTTATTTTAATTATTTCTCTTTATCCAAAAACTTCCAGGACTACTTGTGAGCCTGTCATAAGAACTAAAAAATTTTTCGAATAATTCGGGAAATTTCTGATGTAAAAAGTTTGTTGCTAATATTATTTCGAATTCACTATTAAAAGCTAAAAAAGCTTGTAATAAATATTGTTCATTCCAAAATGTATGATCTTCCATAATCCATTTTTCTGGGTATTCTTTGGGCATAAATATATCATGAATATGCACAAAAACGCCTTTATTTAAATTTGGAATTATTTCTAGATACTCATACTGAACATCTCCGCCAATTTTTAGAACATGACTGGTGTCAACAAATAAAATATCATTTTCTTCTAATTTATTGAAATACTCCACCGGGATTTCTTGAACTTCTTTTTTTATTAATTTAGAAAATCCATCAAAACCTTTTTCTATAAAATTAGCTGGATATGGATCAATGCTTTCTAGTTGGCAATCATAAGCACCATCTTCTTTATTTTTCAAAATAGCTTTGGCCATCATTAATGTTGAGTAACCTGAACCAATTTCAATGATTCTCTTTGGTTTTAAATACCTTACCATTGAATAAAGTGTTTCAGTGTCTACAGGACCAATTGAGCCGTTGCCATCACGAGTACTTTTAAAAACAGACTCGTATTCTTTTTTATATTTTCCTTCAAACAGTTTTAAAAGATCAATCTGTTTCTCGCTATTCATTTTAAGCCCAGTCATAGAAAATTTCTTGTCTAAATTCTTTTTTCCCAATTTTCGAGTATCTGGTATAGGCTGATAATAATGAACACGCGTTATATGAATACCAAAAAATTGAAAGAAAACAAAAACCTTTTTTAAAGTTCCCCCTAATATCTTTCTTATAAATTTTGGTATTTTCATTTGTTTAATCTAATTTTTTTATTGCAAATAAATGAAACGCTGTTTTTGGCAAGTACTTGGCAACAATTTGAGTTAAATCTGAAATTAATATCCAGAGCGTAGCTGGCTTATATCTTATGTATGCGCCCTCACCTCTTAAACCTTTAATACCATTAATTCCAAAAACATTAAAACCTGCTTTATAAAAATCATCTGCATTCCATCCTGACATATGGACCTGTAATGGATTGTTATCAATTTCATCTTGATGGACAAAGCCGTTTGGTGTTAAAATTATTACCTTTTTTTTAGCCCATTTTTGCATTTTTAAAATTAATTCTTGACCATCTTCTTTCTTAAGATGCTCTAAAACATCAATCAGCATAACTGCATCAAATGACTTATCTGGAAAATTAATTTTAGTTACATCGCTTTTTATATACTCGTTGTGTCTTTTTAGCTCTTTGGTCTTTTTTAAATATTCATCATACATTTCAACCCCCACAGAATATGGAACATTTGCATATTTAATACAAGAATCTGGTCCACAGCCTAGATCCAAAACTCTTTCGCATCCTTCTAGCTCTCTCCTTAAAACTTCACCAAAATTAAGGAAAACCTTTCTATAAGCTCTTTTAAAGATATTTTTAGAATTCATAATTTTATACACCTTTTAAAATGCTTCTTATTTTAAGCCCCTTTAAAGATGTTTTTTTTAATATTAAAAACGACGTAGAAACTAATAAAGAATCAGATATTAGCATAGCAATACTTAGACCAATATATGAATATTTAGGTATGAGTAAAGAGCATAATATGATATTTAATAATAAAAATCCGACCATTAATTTTGTATAAACCATTTGTTTATTAGTTGAATAAAAAATAGCAGTAAAAATACATCCCAAATAATCAAACAACACTGCAAATAATAAAATCCTGAAAATTACTACAGAATTAACATATAACCTACCGTATAATAACATAATAATCTTTTCAGACAAAATAAAAACCAAAAACAAAAATATTGGCGTAATAATTAAAGTATATTTTAAAATTACAGATAATATTTTTTTGAAATCATTTTCAGATTGTTTATGCACGCTACATAATCTCGGATATATAGAAGACATAAAGAGGTTTGGAATAACCATAAGTGCTGGCACCAAGCCATAAGCAACATTGTACAAGCCCACAGCGTCATTTGTCTTCAGCAATGATAAGAGTATAATTCCAAAGCTTGCGTACATAGACCAGACAAAGCCATTTATTGCAATTGGCCATGATTCCTTAATTATTTCACGACAGATGTTTAAATCAATTTTCCGAAAAAACTTTGAAAAATAATTCCAAATAAAAAATAAAGAAAATAGAATGCCCAAAAGAGTGGCAACTATAAACGCATAACTTATAGCAACGATTGAGCTTTTATAAAAAATCAAAAAAACAACCATCAAGACTTCACTAAAACTTTGAATTGCGCGACAAAAAGTTTCATATTGCATTTTTTCATTGGCTTGGAAAATCGAACGGAAAAATGTGAAAAATGTATTAATGATAAGATATACGCCTAAGGAATAAACTAACCTCACAATCTGCAGCTCCTTTCCCAAGAATTGTGCAAAAATTACTATTAAGGCAAATGTCATTATACCTAAAATCAATTTCATAAATAAAATATTGTCTATATAAGACATGGATTTTGATTTATCTTTAGCAACTTCACGTATAGCTATAGTATTAAAACCAAAATCTGAAAAGAACAAAAAAATCATAACAAAATTTATTGCAAATGACCATTGTCCATAAACTTCTGGGCCAAAGTGTCTAGCAACTAAAATTACAACTAAAAAACCAAGCCCTCTATCAATCACCTCAGCCAAACCGAGCCAAAATGTATTTTTGATAATTGTTTGTTTGAAAGTTTTATTTTCAAAAAAAAGAGATTTAATATTCAAAAAAAACCTATTTACCATATTTTTTAACTAGAAAGTTTTTTAATAAGCCACGAAGAGCTTTGAACTTTATCTCCGCCTACTCCATTGATTATTTTGATATTATACTTTTTACATACATTAATTTCTGATTCTGGCAAATTGCCAATATGTCTATCTCCACCTTTAGCAAAATATAAATCTCCAGGATATTTTTGAGCTATTAATTCCAAACTTCGAGCCACATAGCCATCATTATCAACTGCAAGCACTACATCATCTGCATATCTTAAAGCTTTTACAATCTCAATTCTTTCTTGCTCTGGCATAAATGGAAAAGAACCCTTAATTTTTACTTGCTGATCATTATTTACAATTACTACTAAAAAATCTCCCATTTTTTTTGCTTCCCTAATCAAATTTACATGACCGATATGAATTGGATTATAAAATCCTGAAGTAATAATTATTTTCTTATTTTCCATTTGATTTTTAGTTTAGAAAACTATATTATCAAATAATATATTTATTTTTACCATAAATGATAAATCAAATCAATAAAATTGGAATCTATATAATCTTAGCTTTGCCATTATTTACATTTTCACCTTGGATGTATCCTGCTGATTTTCCAAAAACTTTGATATTTAGAAGTATTTTAGCAATTATGGTTTTTGCTTATCTATTATTGCAAAAAAAACCGACTCCCGATGTCTGGGCAACATTAAAATCATCAAAAATTGTGTGGGCATTAATTGGGCTTTTGGGAATTTTCTTTTTAGCTAGCATATTTTCTGTTGATTCATATTTTAGTTTTTGGGGATCTCCTTGGAGAGGAGGAGGTTTTGTGACCTTTGCATTTTACTTTATTTTTGCTATTTTAACTTTTTTTACTCTAAACAAGCAAGAATGGCAAAAAATTTGGGATTTTCCAATATTTATTGGAGTATTAGTTTCTTTATCAGCAATTTTTCAATATTTTAGTTTATTTAGCAAAATAATCTCGCCTATGCCAAGTAGACCTGCTTCTACTTTAGGAAATCCAATTTTACTTGCAATATATATTTTGCTTTTGTTTTTTATTACTTTAAGTTTTTTTATCAAAGAAAATATTGTTTGGAAGAAAGTACTTTATGCAATCACTATTTTAATATTTACATATACAATTTTTATATCAGGCACCAGAGCTGTGTGGCTAGGAATTTTTGTAGGATTTTTATACTTTCTTTTATTCTATCCTCAAAGTCACGCTCAAGGCTCAAAAAAGCCTATTTTAAAAGACTTTTTGAGTTTAAGCAAGGTTATAGCAGTATTTTTTATTATTGCAATAGTGCTTACTGTAGCTTTTATAAATTTATTCCCAAGCCAACCAAAAACTTCACAAAACAATAGATTTTTAGAAACACTTGAAAATAGATTATCTATAAAAAATGCTTTAAATGATGAAAGATATCAAGGTTGGAAAGTAGCTTTGCAAGCAATTGCAGATAAACCAATTTTAGGTTGGGGACCAGAAAATTTTGCAATAGGTTTTGATAAAAATTATGATCCAAAAATATTGTGGTCTCTTTGGTGGGATAAAGCTCATAATGTAATTTTAGACATAGGAGTTCAAACAGGAATATTGGGTATTTTAATTTATATAACATTATTTGTAGTTTTATTTTGGCAATTGCAGAAAAACAAAAAACATAGTGAAAACCCTATTATAATTTTTGGACTACAAGCTACTTTAATAAGTTATTTTACAGCTAATTTATTTAGCTTTGATTCATTTGGTACATATTTAATATTTTTCTTA
>CAINWR010000045.1 GCA_903854535.1 Candidatus Staskawiczbacteria bacterium
ACCTACTAAAGCTGGTGCAATTATTGTATTTACATTTTCTACTGCTTTGAGCATGCCTTTGCCCATAAATCTTGATTTATCCCCATCTAAAAGCACAAAAGCTTCGCTAATTCCAGCAGAAGCACCATAAGGCACTGAAGCCACCCCAACAGTCCCAGAATCAAGCACACACTTTACTTCTACAGAAGGCGTAGAACCAGAACTTAAAATTTCTCTTGCTATTATATTTTTTATCTTTGTCATAATATTCTTACCCGTCAAAATGCTTTAGCTTTTGCCGGGTTTTCAAATTAATTATATATTTCTATCTTAACATATGTTAGGATGATATTTTATTGCTTTTTTTAATATTACAAGGGCGACATCGCAATTCAGCATTTGAGAGTTCAGTTCTGCCACCCTTACTCCATGGATCTATATGATCCATTGTCAATTCTTCCGCATAAAAATATTTTTTGCAATCAGCACATTGATATTTATTATCTTTATTTGGTTTCTTCTTTCTCAAAAACTCTTTTTTATCATCGCTTGAGAATAATCTTTTTTCGTCAACACTGATATTATTAACAACAGCTTGAATAATATCTTCTATCTCTTTTGCTTTATCAGTCAATTTAGCATCATCACTTTTTAGATATCTTTTAACGCGAGAATTAATTTCGTCTTTATTTTGTTTCCAAATAGTAATATCTTTTAAATAATTTCTTGCCAAGCTAAAATAAATATCTAACTGACCATATTCTTCAAATATATCACTAATAAATTTTATATATTTTCCAATTTGAGACTGATCGTCTTCAAAAGAATTGTTTTGATTTTTATTTACATAATTATTTATCTCATGAACATCTTTTGGTAGATTTTCTAAATTCATCAATAGTTGTAAAATTTTATACTGATTTCTGCCACGACTATTAGAGCCCAAAACTTTTAATGCGTCTCTGTCTTGGCTAACATAAGCAGTTAATCCCCTTAAATATTCACCATAAAAAAGACCATTTAAGACTTCATATGAAGAAAGTGGCACGCCCAAAGTATTGATTCTTCTAAAAATTTCTCTTTTCTTCTGTTCTTCACCATCGCAAATTATTATTGAAAGTTCTGTTTCATTTATAATATTTTGAATTTTTTTATCAATTTGCTTCCATAATTTATCTTGATACAAAATATCATTTTCAATAAATTTTTTAATAGCTTCTATTCTTTGTTTGCCATCTAAAACCTCCAAAATACCTTTTTTATTTTTCCAAAAATAAAAAGCTGGTAATGGAATTCCTTTGACAATACTATCTATTACCAACATTTGCTTTTCTGTGTCATACACAATTTCTCTCTGAAGTTCTATGTCGCTGATAATTTTTCCATCTCTAACTTGCTCATACAAATCTTTAATTTTCATAATTTTTATTCATTATTTTAATAATTAACTTTATCCTAACATATGTTAGGATGACTAGTTTTTAGTTTATTATTTTTTTTGTTAACAAAATTATTTTTTGAACTTACTATTTAAATAACATAGAATTGTATTCGCTGAGTTTATAAATAATAAAGATTCGTCTATAGATAAAAGATTATCGTTTGCATGTGCAAGGCTTTCATTATTTCTAATTAAGCTTAATTTATCTAATATATTTGCCATACTATTAAAAATTTGCTTAATGTTTTCGTTCTCTATATTTAATTTACTATCCTTTTCTTTCAAATTTTTAAATAGTTGATTAAGAGTTGCATCTTTTACATATTCAATATTCCTTTCTTTAAGGATTTCTTTTAAATACCCATGTAAAACTGTATGAATTCTATCAACTGCACTTATTGGACTATCCTTTAATAAGACCTTAGTATCTTTTATAGCTTGGCTCACCGCCACCGATCTAGTGCTTTCTAATTCTGGGACATCGACAAAGTTAATTTCTTGGCAACCTCCTTTTGCAATTATTAACTTTTGCAATAAAGAATATAAACCTCTCAAATCCTTCTCTAATGCTTCGGTATTTAACCATATACCCGACTTGGGGAGATTTTTGACTCCACCAATTTCTTTATCTATCTCACGAAACTCAACCTCGCCAAATGAAGATTTATATGACTGTAATACTAAATTTATTTCTTGCTTAATATTTTGCACCTCTTCTGATTTTACTAAAGTTAATTTCGCTAATAAGAAAGCATTATTAATTTTTGATAAACAATTATTTAATTTTTCTAATAACTCATCATTTTCCATACTATTTTTTTACTTTTTTATTTTTTATTAAAATTCGTTCAAAAGGAGCCTTAAATGGCTTACCATCTTTTTCAATCCAAAGCGTTGCTTTATCGCCTTTAAATCTTATTGTTTTTTCAACCTGTACTCCCTTACCTATTATTTTAAATTGATCAGGATTAAATTTTTGTAAAAATGTTATTGGCACGCCCATTACTCCATTATAATCATATGGAATTTGATTTGTTTTGTCCACATCTATACCTTTGTAATTATAATAATTTGGATATTTTTCAGGATTATATTTTTCAGTTAAAATCATTTTATCATGTCTATAAGCAACATCTAAATTTGTATACCATTTGCAAGCCCTAGAAACTGAACCTTCTGGATTTTTAGAAAGCAATTCGGTTCCATCGGCTAATTTGAAACCAGATAATTGTTTTGAATACCCAAGCCACATTTCATTATTTTGTATATGACCAAAAACTTCTTTATAGGTTATAGCTGTAAGTGGACCAATTATCAAAAACTGTATTTTATTTTTAAACATTGTATCAATAAATTCTCTAAATTTGCTAAATGGTGGATTTGTAATAACTAAATCAAATTTCGAATAATCAACATCTTGAAATTTCACGCCTTTGCCAGTAGCGGGATTATAACCACTTACAGAAATTGATTTTATACCATATGGATCAGCATGAGCTACTAGGAATTTTACAAAATTACACTTAATTAAAGCCAAGTCTTTTTCTATTTTTTCTTTCGATGCTTTTATATCAATTTTTTTTATTGTTCCACCTTTATCTAGCAAATTTTTTGGAGCCACAAACCCCTCTTCTTTATAAACCAACTCTTCGTTATAACTTTCGTCCCAATCACAAGGACATAAAATTTTTCTACCTTTTAATTGATTCTTATACAAAGAAACCTCGTTGGCAATATCCTCGTAAAGAGTATAAAACTCATCATCTTTTATTTTATTCGCTTTATATAATGATTTCTTTGTTCCCATAGACTTATATAAATTCTATCTTAACATATGTTAAGATGACTTTTTTTAATTTATAATATCAGGTAGAGCTCTTAGTATTTTGCCTTTATACTTAAAATAATCTGCACCTGCCCCACTCGCATTTAATTTGCCTCGTTGCTCATAAATCTTATAGGCAAGAGGTGTTAATTTCCAAACTTGTCCACCGTATTCTACTTCGCGTTCACCAACGACTTTTGCTATTATATTTTCGTCATCCTTAAAAACAATTTCATCTCCATTTTTTATTCCCTTTCTATAAAAAGTAAATAACCGACTTTCTTCTCTTGCTTTTGATACCTCATCAAATTCTTTTTCTTTATCTATATCTTTTGGAAAAATAACTTTTCCGTCAAAAGATAATAAAAGTTGTTTAACTAATTCATAATCCAAGGCGAATAACTCACTATTTCCAACTTGATGTTTGCTAAAAATTTCTTTTAAAAGATTTTCTTTATCTTCATAATCTTCAAGTTCTATTGCAAAAAATCTTTTTAGTCCAGCAACGTTATAATAGCCATTCGCTTCAAGATTTCGCATTCTTTACTGATAATTACCATTTCCAGTTTGCCCAATTTTTATTAAACCAGAAACCGCTGTTGTCATTATATAAATAATTCCTTTCATATTTTTTATATTTTAGATTTTTATCCTAACATATGTTAGGATAGCTTTTTTTTAATTATTTTCGTAAAATAGATTTTATTTTTGCTATATCTATATCTCTTTTAAAAATTATAAAATTTCTACCAAATTTTTGACCTTTTATCGAGCCATTGTGAAGTCTATAAAATAATGAGACTCGACTTATTCCCAACTCTTTGGCAAGCTCTGGGGCAGTATAAAAATCTCTTTTAATAATATTATTCATTATTATACCATTACTTAATACATTATTTCATCCTAACATATGTTAAGATGAATTACTAATATTTTCTTAGTTGCTTTCTATATCTTATTTACTATCTGATGATTTTAAGCGATCAGAACCAATCTTATACATACCATAACCTCTATACGCAATATATGCTGGTAATTTTACAAAATCTGCACTAAGAATATTCATTTCTTCAACAATATTTCTTATTTCTTCTGGTACTTCTTTGGGATTTTGTTGCCAAACTTGTAGTTGTTCCAGCAATTTTGTAATTAGTTCTTTCATCTTTATAATTATTTCTTTGCCTGTATTTTCATCTTGATCTTCAATTTCAATTTTTTGATATTTTTCACTTACATCTTCCCACTCTTTAATTGCCCTTAGAATACTAGCTTCTAAATCTTTTTTTCCAATTGATTCAATTGCTTTATTAGCAAGAAAAAGAGCATTACCAATAGGCATATCATTTCTTTTCATTATTTCAAAATACTTTTCTTGCTCTTGAATAGTTGTATCATATTTAGCTAATTTAACAGCGCATTGCAACTTCCTAATCTCCATTAACTCTTCTTCATCTTCTTCAAATTCATCTTCATTGAATGGCTTTTCAACCACTGTCTCTTCTGACTCATCATCTAAAAATTCTTTTTCTTTCATATTATAATAATTTATTAATTCTTAAATAATCATATACAGCTAAAACTGCTTTACACCCTTCACCAGCTGCTGTAACAATTTGTTTGTATTTACCTACATTTACATCTCCTGCTGCAAAAAGCCCTGGAGTTTTAGTAGCAAAAGTTTCATAGTCAACTTTAATTTCATCTCTTTCATTAAAATCTACTAATCCTTTTACAAAAGAAGTAGATGGCTGACTACCAATCTCAATAAAAACTCCTGACACTTGTAGACTTTTCAATTCCTTAGAAATTTGATCTTCATAAACTAATTCATTTACAAACACTTCACCTTTTATTTCTTTTACTCCAGCATTTAAAATAATTTCTATTTTATCTGTATTTTTAACATCTTCTTGATTTTGCAGGTCAGCTTTTACATTTGCGCCAAACTCCAATATATACACCTTACTTGCGTACCTTGCCATAAACAAACCAGCTTCAAATCCTGCGTTTCCTCCACCCACAATAGCAACTATTTTATTTTTAAATAATGGTCCATCACAAGTAACGCAATACCCCACGCCTTTACCAATAAACTCTTTTTCACCCTTAGCTTCCAAAGGTCTTGGATCTGCTCCAGTAGAAATAATTACAGATTTTGCTTGGAACTTTTCATTATCTGTTGTTGTTATCAAAAAATTATTCTTGCCCTGAGCGGAGTCGAAGGGTTCTACCTTAAGAACTTCTGCTGTTTTTATTTGAACATCTTGCTGGCATTTTAAATGATCTACAAATTTCTCAATTAGCTCAATGCCTGTAATACTAGGAAATCCCGGATAATTACAAATTTCTGTAGCTTTCTTTGCCATTTGCCCACCAAAATCTTTAGTAATCATCAAAGTTTTTATTCTTTGCCTGCCAGCATAAATACCAGCAGTAATCCCGCCCGGCCCTCCACCAATAATTATTAAATCGTATATCATAATTTTTAAAATTTATTTATGTTTTAATCTCAGTTTGTGAATTAAATTATTATAGCAAATTTAGAATTTCTCCGCAACTTGCGTGCATTAAAAAAAACCCATAAAAATGGGAAGGGAGGGTGAAGACATTTGCCTTTAGCCCTCCCATAACGAGCTACTGCAGAATCGCTCTGCTTGGGGTCAGCTCCAAACCCCCTAATTTTAAAAGCCTGTAATTTTATAGCAACTTGGCTTTGTTGCAACCTCTTTGATTTTAGCTCAAATAGGAAAGCTTTGTTTTACGAGGTTTGCTAGGCCTCAACCTAGTTAGATTATACGGCTTAATTAGGAAAAGCCCTCTCGCTGTTACAAATTTTTTAAAGAGATTTTAAACTCTCATCAGACTTATCCCAAAGGCATCATCCGAAGGGCAAATATTCGGTCTTTTATTTTCTGCCTTTTCTCCTTGTTTGCCATCCTTGGCCAGCGGTCTGACGGAGAATCCGCTATTGAGAGCTACAGCTCTACCAGAGTTGGCTTACACCATCCCTTTGCAGGTTGAACGCCCGCATCGGGACTCCAGCCTCGACCAGCTTTTTTAAGACTGGAACGAGTTGAGCCGAGGTGCCACCGTTAGCAACAACGACGTACTCAACTCCACTTTCCGGTTGGAATTGGCTGACCTCAACGGTCACAACTCCTTCTGGAGCTTGGAGCCGGTCGCCATCGCGCTTCACGACAAGCACCTGCTCACTAGGCCACTCACTCTGAGCATCCGCAAGGATGCCTTCGATTGAGTTACCTAGGAAAAGGATCATCATTGAGATGTCCTCCCTTTATCGGATTTACAATCACCCACGCCACCGACTGGACGCAGATGTCTGGCAAAGCCAGCGTTTCAACGCTCATGCCGATTGAATATCACACCCCGGCACAATGTCTAATTATAGAATATTCAAGCAACCTTGTCAATAGTTTATGCCATATTATTATAAAATGTCCAATTTCTCAGTAAAAACACAACAAAAAAACAGAAATTCTCGATTTCTGTTTTTTTTGAGATTGCTTCGTCGCTTCGCTCCTCGCAATAACGCGAGGAACTATTTTAGAGTTTTTAAATATTGCTTTAATTCATCTTTATATCTTGGATCTTTAAGAGCCATATAGAAGAATGATTTTATCCATTTTAACTTATCTCCACATTCAAGCCACTCGCCTTTTAATTCGCAACCATATACAGGCTTACCATCTTCAATCATTCTTTCTAAAACTTCAGCTAAAATTATCTCTCCTTTTTCTGATGGTTTGGCTTTTTTCAAATATTCAAAAACTTCTGGTGTTAAGATATATTTACCCAAAATTACAAGATCAGATTGAATATCTTCTGGTTTTGGTTTTTCAATAATTTTCTTAATTTTATAAATACCATGAGCTATTTTATCAAAAGCCACAGATCCATATGCTGAAACTTTTTCACGTGCAACTTTTTTTAAACCTATTACAGGAGCTTCACCAGTATTAAATACATTTATTAATTGTTGTAATGATGGAATTTCAGAATCAAAAATATCATCATTAAACAATACAGCTATTGCCTCATCTTTACCAAATTTCTCAGCTTGCAAAATTGCATGGCCATCACCTTTTGGCAATTTCTGGACTACATATGAAATTGATATATCTTTAAAAATATTTTCAAAATCCAATAACTCCTTTAAAAGATTATCTTTTTTTCTTGTAATTAAATTTTTCTCAACATCTTGATGTTTTTTAAAATAATCTAAAACTGCTTTTTGCTTAGGACTAATTATAAAAATCACCTCATTGATTCCTGAATTTTTAGCTTCTTGAACTAAATATTGTATGGCTGGTTTATCTACTAAAGGTAGAAATTCTTTAGGAACTGCCAAAGATAATGGTAAAAATCTTGAAGCTAATCCAGCCATTGGTATTACTACTTTTTTTACTTCCATATTATTTTAAAATTAATTTTAGGATTTGAATTTTACTCTTCTTAAAAATGCTGGTATCTCCCATTCTTGTTCTTGTGCTAATCTTTTATTTTCTTCATCTTGTTCTGCTTTTTTGATATCTAAAGCACTTCTTCTAATTGCTTTTTTACTAGGCTTATCTGGCACCTGTACAATACTTAATTTCTTATCTATTGATTCAGAAGATGTTTTAACTAATTCTTTTTCTAAAACTGGTAAATTTAATTTCGAAGGCAAATTTTTCTTTTCAACTTTATTTCTATTATCTTTTGATACTTCTTTTAAAACAACATCCTCTTTTACTTTCTCAGGAACAGTCTTAACTTCTACAACCTTTTCCTCACTTTCTAATTCTTTATCAAGAGATTTACCGGTCATTAATAAAGTTGTTTTTAATTTTGAAGATAATTTACCCATTGATGGGTTTTTTGATATACCAAAAATTATTTTAGCCTTAGGATTTACATCTGAAATTTTACGACTTATCTTCTCTACTTCAAACATACTTACATCTGATGAGCCAGAGATATTAAATAAAATCTTATCAGCTGAAAAATTACTATTTGCATACAGAGGATTTATCAATATTTTATTTGCTATCTCTTCTGCTCTGTTTTTACCAGATTCTTCTACAGTATTTAAAAATGCAATACTACCCTTACCTCTTAATATAGCTCTTAAATCAGCAAAGTCAATATTTATCATTCCAGGATTATAAATTAAATCAATTAAACTTTCCAAAGAATTCACCATATTTTTATTGACCATTGAAAATGCTTGAGTTATGGGCGTATTTTGATCAATTATTTTAAAAATCTTTTCATTTGGAATTGTAATTGATACATTAAGCATTTCTCGCAACTCCCTTAAAGACTTTAAAGCAATTTTTGTCTTTGTTTTACCTTCAAATTTAAATGGCAAAGTAAAAATACCCAAAGTAATAGCACCAGAGGAAGATGCCATTTTAGCAAATATTTCAGTAGCTCCAGAACCAACTCCTCCACCAAGGGAAGCAATCAAAACAACAATATCTTGATCTTTAAATATGCCTTCAATTTTTTCTTGATCTTGTAAAGCTGACTGCCTTGCGATTTCTGGATTAGCTCCCGTACCCAAACCATGAGTTATATCTTGCCCAAATAAAAAATATCTTATTCCAGACTTCTTTCTAATAGATCTTATATCTGTATCTGCTACAACAAAAGTTGCTTTTTTCAAAGTTTTACCTATATCAGAAACAATTGATCCGCCACCACCACCAATACCAATAACTTTTATCTTAGCTTTAAAAAATGATTCTGCTGAAAAATCTGAAACTTCAGATTTAATTTCTTTTACTTTTTTATTTTTAATATTTATTTTTTTGGTTTTTTTTGCAAGTAAAAACTTTTTTGGTTTTACCAATTTCTTTTTTCCTACAACCATTTTATTTTTTTTATTTTTCATTGCTAATATATAAGTTTAATCAATTAAATATTTTTTACAATATTGACAATTTAAAAAACTGATATTTATTTATCAGTTTTTTCTTGCTTCTTAAAGGCTTTAATAACTGGCTCTAAATCTCCTTCAATAATAGACTCTAAATTATGCCATGATTTTTCAAGTCTATGATCAGTTAATCTATTTTGGGGGAAATTATATGTTCTTACCTTTTCTGCTCTTTTTGCCCAGCCAATTTGCTCTCTTCTTTCTGCAGATAATTTTGAAAGATCTGCTTCTTCTTGAACTTGCAAAAGTTTAGCAGATAAAATTGACATTGCAGTTTCTTTATTTTGCATTTGATTTCTTTCTGATTGACAAGTCACTACAACTCCTGTAGGAATATGAGTAATCCTTATAGCTGATTCTGTTTTATTAGTATATTGACCACCAGGGCCTCCAGCTTTATAAGTATCAATTCTCAAATCAGATGGATTGATATTTATTTGGGCTTTTTTTGCTTTTTGCATTACAGCTACAGTAATTGTAGAAGTATGAACCCTTCCTTGTTTTTCTGTTTTAGGAACCCTTTGTACTCTATGAACACCTCCTTCATTTTGCATTTCATCATAAACACCTGATCCTGATAATTCAAAAATAATATATTTATATCCACCTATTTCAGTCATAGAAGAGTCAAGGATTTTTTGATTCCAGCCCTTCTCTTGAGCATATCTTTGATACATTCTATATAAGTCACGTACAAAAAGCCCGGCTTCATCTCCACCAGTACCTGCGCGCAACTCAAAAATAGCTGATTGTTTTTCAGAACTCTGCTTTCCTTCAGACTGGTCTTGAGCTTGATAATTCTGCCACTTTTGTTGTTCTTCTTGCCAATTATATTCTTCTGTCATAATAGATATTTTACATTATTATCAAATAATTTTCAACTACTTTCCCCACCAATAAAGCATTATGGAGAAATCTTTGAGATCTACATTCTTGTCTTTGTTGATATCTGTACAAGTGTTCTTTGGTTCTTTTTGTTTCCAGAAGTACATTAAGATAGAGAAGTCTTTTAAACTTACTGCAGAATCTTCATTAACATCGCCTTTCTTAACACAAGAATAGTTTTGCTTTTGTTGTTGTGTTTGAGGGTTAGTGTTTACTTGTCCTACAGATGTAGTAGGAACTGCTGGTTCTGGTGGTGCTTGTCCTTCTTGAGTGTTAATTACAATATCTGAGTTGTATGCTAAAGAATATATTGGGTTTGAATCTGTAAGTGGATTGTTGGATTGATCTTCTATACTACCTGTTATAGATAATACATCTAAGTCTTCAGACATATCACCTGATTGAATAATGTAACTACAAACAGCAGAAGTAGAATCTAAGATTGTAAATGTGCAAGTACGTAATGTATCAAAAGTCACAGTTACAGATCCATTACTAGATACTGCTTCAGAAAATGTAAGTGTGATTGTGATAGTAGAAGATGCGCCATATGTGCCATTTGGTTTTGTGGTAGTTATACTTTGTATATATGGAGCATCTGGATCTCCTGTGGTAAAACTCCAATCTGTTGTGCTAGTTATTCCTGCAAAAGCATTGCTTGCTCTGTCTACAAAAGCTGTATTTGGGATTTGGATATAATATTCTGTTAGAGGTAAGAGAGTTACAGAAGGATCAATAATAATGTTTGTAGTACCAGAACCTGTGACTTGAGCTGAAGTAATATCAATAGATTCTACTAAAGAATTATCTTGAGTTTTTCTGATGGTTATGTTGCCTGTGTTGATTGTTACTATTTCTGAGAACCTAATAACAAGATTGGTAGCAAGAACAACACCTGTTGCATTATCTACAGGAGAATATGAAGATACAGTTGGGACTGTGGTATCTATGATGATGGCTTTGTTGTGTGCTAAGTTGGTTTGTGGTGCGAAGTTTGACATTGCATTACCAAATTGATCTTCAATTGTGCCTGAGATTGTTTTTACTGTAAGATCATTTGTAGTGTCTCCTGATTGTACTATGTAATTACATGTTGCTGTAGTTGAATTTGTTACTTGGAAGGTGCAGGTTCTGTCTGTTGTTCCTGTTTCTAAAGTGACTGTGATATCTCCTGTGCTTGTAACTGCTTTAGAAAATGTTATGTCTATGTCTATTACTTCTCCTACTGTGTATCTATTATTTGTTTTATCTGAAGTGATGTTGGTGATTGTTGGAGCTGTGGTGTTTACAACTATGTCTTTGTTGTCTGCTAAATTGGTAGCTGGAGTGAAACTTGTTTGAGTGTTTCCTGCTTGGTCTGTGATTATACCTGTAGTGGTAATTGATGTGTTGTTTAAATCACTTGTGCTATCCCCTGCTTGTACTGTGTAATTGCATGTTCCTTGAGTATCATTGGTAAGTGTGAATGTGCAGGTTCTGTCTGTATCTCCTGTTTCTAAGGTAACTGTGATTATGTCTGTACTAGTTACTGCTTCTGAGAAATTAATATCAATATCTATTATTGCTCCTGTAGTATATTGACCATTAGCTTTGTTGGAAGTGACACTTGTGATTGTTGGGATTTCTGTGTCTATGATTATGGCTTTGTTTTGTGCTAAGTTGGTTGTTGGAGTAAAGTCTGTCATTGGGTTTTCAGAAGCAGCATCAACGATTGTGCCTGAGATTGTTTTTACTGTAAGATCATTTGTAGTGTCTCCTGATTGTACTATGTAATTACATGTTGCTGTAGTTGAATTTGTTACTTGGAAGGTGCAGGTTCTATCTGTGGTTCCTGTTTCTAAAGTGACTGTGACGTCGCCCGTACTTGTTACTGCTGTTGAAAATGTTATGTCTATGTCTATTACTTCTCCTACTGTGTATCTTCCATTAGCTTTGTCTGAGGTGATATTGGTAATTACTGGAGCTGAGGCATCTATGACAATGTCTTTGTTGCTAGCTAAAGTTGCTGTAGGCACAAAATTAGTCATTGCATTACCTGCAATGTCATTAATTGTTCCTGAAATAGAAGATACGTCAAGGTCAAGATTAGACGTGCTATCTCCTGATTGTACTGTGTAATTACATGTTGCAGTATCATTATTTGTGACTGTAAATGTACATGTTCTATCTGTGGTTCCTGTTTCTAAAGTGACTGTGACACTTCCTGTGCTTGTGACTGCTTCTGAGAAAGTAACATCAATATCTATTACTTCACCTGTGCTATAGGTTCCATTTGTCTTACTGGAAGAAACAGAGGAGGTTGTTGGAGCTGTGTTATCTATGATTATGTTTTTATTAAATGCTAAGTTGGTTGTTGGGGTTGTAGGACTTGTCATTGTATTGTCTTGAGCATCTTTTACTATTCCTGATACACTGGTTACTGTAAGATCATTTGTGTTTTGTCCCGCTGAAACAATATATCCACATGTTCCTGTATTACCACCTAAAATCTGAAATGTGCAAGTTCCCCCTGTATTTAAAGTAACTGTGACACTTCCTGTGCTTATGACTTCTTCTGAAAATGTAAGGTCAATATCTATCACTTCTCCTTGTCTATATGTCCCATTTGCTTTATCTGAAGTGATGTTGGTGATTGTGGGGGCTGTAGTATCTATTCTTAAATCTTTGTTGACATCTAAATTAGTTGTTGGAGTAAAGTCTGTAAGTTGGTTTAGTGATTGATCTTTGATCGTTCCTGATATATTACTTACAGAAAGATCTGTAAGTGCTGGTGAGTTTTCTCCTGCTCCTACAGTATAATTACATGATGCTGTGCTTGAGTTTGTGATGCTGTTGAATATACAAGAACCTCCTGAGTTAAATGTGACTGTGATATCTCCTGTGGTGGTGATGGCTTCTGAGAATGTAAAATCAATATCAATAACAGTTCCTGTTCCATATGTGCCATTAGCTTTGTCTGAAGTGACATTGGTAATTGTTGGAGCTGATTCGTCAAATCCCCAAGCTACGTTGCCTCCTGAGTCTACTGTGTTTGTGTGAGTGATTGGAGTTGATGTGC
>CAINWR010000046.1 GCA_903854535.1 Candidatus Staskawiczbacteria bacterium
TATGAAAATAGAAATTTTAAAAGAAAATTTAAAAAATGGTTTAAATGTTGTAGAAAAAATTGTTGGTAAAAATTTATCATTACCAATTTTAGATAATGTATTAGTTGATACTGAGGATAATTATTTAGTTTTAAGTTCTACTGATTTGGAAACTGCTATTAAGTTATGGATTTTAACAAAAATCGTTAAAAAGGGAAAAGTTGCAATTCCTGTTAAATTTTTATCTAATTTTGTTTCTCTTTTACCAAATGAAAAAATTATTTTAGAAGAAAAAAAGCAAGGCCTTTATGTGGAATGTAAAAACCTAAAAACTCAAATACAAGGATTCAATCCAGAAGAATTTCCTATTATTCCTGAATTTAAAAATTTAAATTTTATCCAACTTGATGTTAGGAAGATTTGCCAAGGATTGTCTCAGGTTGTAGATATAGCTTCTGTTTCACAGACAAGGCCTGAGATTTCTGGGATTTATTTTATGTTTTCTAAAAATATTTTAAAAATTGTAGCCACAGATAGTTTTAGATTAGCAGAAAAAACAATAATTTTAGAAAAAAATGTTGGCAAAGATATATCATTTATTATTCCGCAAAAACCAGCAAAAGAAATAATGAATATTTTAAATGATAAAGATGGTTTCTTAAAATTATATTTTTCTTTAAGCCAAACAATGTTTGAATATTTAATAAAAGAAGATGAAAAACCTCAAATTCAAATAACTTCAAGACTTATAGAGGGAGAATATCCTGATTATCAAACTATTATTCCAAAAGAATTTAAAACAAAAGTTATAGTTAAAAGAGATGAATTCTTAAATCAAATTAAAACAGCTTCTCTTTTCTCTGGTAAAATAAATGAAGTAAAAATTTCAGTTAGTGAGAAAAATAACGAAGTGGAGATTTTTGCTCAAAGTCCAGACATAGGAGAAAATAGATCATCTATAGCATCTAAAATTGAAGGTGATAATTTAGAAGCTTCTTTTAATTATAAGTTCTTAATTGACGGATTAAATAATATAAAAAGTTCAGAAGTTATTTTTGAACTTTCAGAGAAGGAAGGGCCTTGCGTTTTAAGGCCAGTTGGAGATAATAGTTATTTATATGTAGTAATGCCAATTAAATCCACATAAAATTAACAAAACAAAAAAATCAGTCCATCGACTTTGCTCAGGGCTGATTTTTTATAAATAAATTCACTCTTGATAAAATATATTAAGAAATGATATTATTAGATAATATGCAAAAAAATAAACTTTCAAAACTTCTATTCACAACCCTCATTACAATCTTTGTAATTAGTTTCCTATACACACTCAACCCTCAATCAGCTAAAGCAGAAGATTGGCTCACAGGCTGGAGCTACAGAAAGAAGATAACCATAGATCATAGCAATGTAGACGCAGATCTCACAGACTTTCCATTATTAGTAAAAATCACAGAAGACAGTGATATATCAACAGCACTATCAAATGGTTATGATATTAGATTTACCACACAAGATGGTACCACGCTCTTAAGCTACGAACGTGAAAGTTGGCAGGGTGGAAATGGAAGCCAAGTCACAGCTGTAATCTGGGTAAAGGTACCAAGCATTTCAGCAACAACCAACACAGACATATATATGTACTATGGCAAAGCAGATGCAGAAGATGGACAAGATGCAACTAATGTGTGGGATTCAAACTTTAAAGGAGTATATCACTTAAAAGAAGCAACAGGAGTAAATAACGCAGACTCAACAAGTAATGGAAATACTGGAATTCCAACAAACGGCCCAATTCAGGCAGATGGAAAAGTTGGTGGAGCTTTAAGTTTTGATGGACAAAATGATTATATAAATGTTGGCAATACTGGTAATTATGATTTCACAAATGCAAAACTTACTTTTTCTACTTGGGTTAATATTAGTGTTTCACCAGGGACTTTATTAGCAAAATATAAAGCTCTCCCAAATCGGAGATCATATTTTATCAATCTTGAGAATACAGGCGTGACATGGTTTATTTCAAATAACGGAAATCCTGATTGGGTAAATAATAGAAAGGTCTCTGCAGCTGGAGTAATAACAGATTTGGTTTGGATATATGTTTCTGTGGCTGTTGATGGTAATACTGTTAAATTTTATATTAATGATTCATTAATATCTTCTACTACAACTGGGGCATCTACTATTTATGATGCAGCAACTACTCAGCAAATTGGTGGAAATTCTAATGATAATACAGGTTTTTTTAATGGTTTAATGGACGAAGTAAGATTATCAGATTCAGCCCGCACAGCAGAATGGATTAAATTTGAATACAACAACATGAACTCATCAAACAATGAACTATCATTTGCAATTCAACAATATGCACCAGCCCCAACCCCAAGCAACCTCACAGCCACCGCCAACTTAAACACCATATCACTCACAGTAGACACATTCCCTAATCACACTGCAGGTCAAGCAGGTTATTACTTCGAAAGCTCAACTGGCAACAACTCAGGCTGGATACAAACAAACACATGGCAAGAAACAAATCTCAACTATGACAAAGAATACACATACACAGTAAAATACA
>CAINWR010000047.1 GCA_903854535.1 Candidatus Staskawiczbacteria bacterium
ACCACGGTGACTTCTTTACCACTTTGCGCAGCCTCAATAAGCGCTGTCATCAATTTTGAATTTGCACCACTGGCTCTGATACTCCAAACATATTTACCCTCCTTTCTATTACATCTCTCAATCCTTGCATAGCTCCTGCTTTATCATTTGTTTGACTTAAATCAGCTTGATAAATTAAATTCACACCACCTTGTAAATCTAAACCAAGTATATAAGGTTTCTCCCAAAAATGAGGTAAGGTCCAAGAAAATTTAGAATTTAAAAAATCAGTTGCCTGATTGTAATACTTTGGATAAGCAAAATTTCCAACAAAAAAAGCTAACACAATAATAGCAATAAAAATATAATATTTAGATTTCATAATAGTTTAAAGTATTTTAAATAATAATTACATTCTACTCTTTTTATTAAAATAGTCAACAGTTTTATTATTGACTTCAAAAACATTTTTTGTTAACTTTAATGTAGCTCTTTTTTTTCAGGAACTCGGGAACCAACAAGAAAGAAGTCTAATGTCAAAGGTCTTCACAATTAATTTGTCATCAGTAAATTTAGATCTATTGCAACAATCGATCCAGATTCTCCAAGAATCTGGGTTTGTGTTGTTTGGTGAAGTTACGTCGCAGGGCTCAGTACACTACGCTGTAATAATCCCTGCAAAAGAAAATGCAGACAAAACCCACCTTAACGTGGAGTTGATTGGAATTGATGGTAACATTCGTCCTGATGATATCAAATTCCCTATACTAGGGAAATCTGAAATCATCACTGGGCATTGGCAAAGTGATAGTCCATGCACTCCACCAAAGCATCGTGAAATTACTGGAGATTGCGACCTTGAAAAATTAATCCCCGGCCTAAACCTAGAAGAAGATCTTGGAGATCTTTGATCTTCCAATAAGCAAATCACCCATTTAATCCGTCACACACTGCTGACGGATTTTTTATGCATTATGCTATTGACAACATAAAGTATATATGATATAATTAAATTATGAGGATGAGTGTTCATCCTCAGGGCAAGAAGAACTTTTTTAGAGAAAGGGCTCAAAATGAGCCAGCAAGAAACGGACGGGGGGATGGCAGTGGTGTTGGGAATGCCGGACGATGGCGACGTGGCGAATGAGAAAAAAGCCCGCATCGTGCATCTGATCTCGCCCGGTCTGTGCCAATCCGGCGCTGACCCCCAGCACAGCGATGCTGGGAAGATCCAGGTTGCGGATCTGATCGCCACAATTGTGACGATTGGGTTCGCCGTGATCATCGCCGGCATGGGCCGGCGCCACACCCATATTCGGCGAGAAATCGTCGAAGCGTTCACGAAAGCTGGAAAGGACATCCGGGAAGCTTGGTGGCTTTTCCTAGGATCGTCTGAGTACGAGTATTCGTGTGACGGAAAAGCGAGGGTGAACTTCGCTTTCGGTGGGAGCGCCGAGAAAGAGGCTTACGCAGGACTCGGCGACATGCCAAAAGACCTGGCATGGGCATTGATCGACCATGTTGGTGACGGGGTACTCCTCGTCGCCGACCATCAGTTGATCAAGAGCTTGGGTCGGGGCGATATCGCCCGCACAGGGCGACTGTATCGGCTCGACCTCGACGCCAAGACAGTCGAGATGATCGGCTAGGCGCGACTCTCTGCGAAGAGTACGTGCGAGGCCAGTGAACAATTCGTTCGCTGGCCTCATTTTTTTATAAAGAATTATTCTAATCTTTCTAAAATTTTAAGTTCCAAAAAATCTTTTTTTACATCATAAACTGCAAAACATGGTTTATAAAGTTGACCAGCTGTTTCTCCAGGATTTACTAATCTGCAAGCTATTCTGCTTTGCCTACTATTTTCTTTTACAGGCACTTTTTCTTCCCAAGGCTTATGAGTATGTCCGTAAAAAACTATATCATATTTACCAGATTCAGCCAATGTTTTAGCTCGCTCAGGATAATGTGTAATTGCAATCATTTTATTATCTATAGGAATTTCCAAAATTTTACTTTCAATTTTTACATTATTTATAGAATTATAAATTTCCAATCTATTACTATAAATAGAATCCATATTCCCAAGCACTCCAAAAAATTTACCTTTAAAATCTTCTAAAGATTCTTGCAAACTTGCAGGATCCCCAATATCTCCGCAATGCAAAATCAAATTAATATTGTTATTATTAACCCAATTTATTACCTTTTTAAAATTTTTCACATTTCCATGAGTATCAGAAACAATTACAAACTTCATAATTTATTTTTTTCCTGAGCCCTAAAATTTTTTCTAAAATTTAAGTGTCAGATAAGTGTTCATTTTATTACCTTGCCTTTGCTCCATCTAGCACCATTTATTACTGGCCAATAAATATCTTCTTTTTTATCAATTATCAAAGGATTGTTTTTAGTACTATCAAACCCAAATTTTATTCCTCTTATATCCTCAATAATTGCAATTGGAGTTTGCTCAATTCCCTCACCCATTTCAAAAACAGCTGTATCTGCTAAAATATCTGGAATATTTGTACGAGTCATTTTTAATTCTCTACCAAATAAATCTTTTGTGCCAACATAATTTCTCAAAGGATAAAATCCATAGTAAGCCAAAGCAATTCCAGAAATTCCAGCTCGCAAAGGGGTTGTATGACTATCAGAAATTATCACGCCCAAATTTTTTACTTTAAATTCTTTACGTAAAAAATACCAAATTTTTTTAGCTTCTTTAAATATATCTTTTGGCCACAAAATATAATATCCATTGGCATTACTCTCATCAATACCAGCTGTTGGAATTAAAATATTATTTTTGATAGTCAAAGTTACCATTTGATTTGGCACATATTTTCTATCAATAAAAAATTCTGCTTCTTTTTTTATTAATTTATCTTTGAATTCTTTTTGCCCTTCTTTACTTAAATTCGAATTTATTTTAATACATCTCCCTTGAGCAATAGCTACAATTTTTGAAGTAATTACAACTATTGATTCTTCTTTTAATTTTATTTTATTAACTAAAAAACTTTCCTTAATTAAAGAAAATAAATCATCTTTTGGTGGCATCATGGTTCTGGTTCTTATTGCTCTAACTTTCATATATTATTTTAATTACCAGCTACACATTGGTTGAATACACTTACTTGATTATTATATTTTGTAATCAAATTTTTAACATCATTAGCTAAATTTTCATATTGCTTAACTAAGTTATTATATATTTCAACTAATTCATTATATTTCTTATAATCTGAAATTGAATTATTAATTTCTTGCCTTTTTACATCTATTTGAGAAGACCATATATCAAGCTGAGATTTTTGTTGATCAATTTGACTCTTTAAAGATGCATCAGGTTGAGTGCATGCAGACAACGGAAGCCCAAACTCTTGAACCGCAATCCAAACCACTTCACCTTTATAAGTACCTTTAACTATAGCTATGCCAATTTCCGAATATCTATTATTTAATATATTTGCTCTATGGCCAGGACTATTCATCCATGAAGCTACCAAATCTTTTTCTGATGCAAAATTACCTAAAATTAAATTTTCTCCAGTTATAATATAATTATAACCATAACTTCTCACCAAATCCGCAGGAGTAACACCTGAAGGAGAATTGTGCTCAAAATATTGATTTTTGAACATATCATTTGCTTTTGCTAAAGCTACTTTATCTAAAATTTCATTTCTATAAAGTGGTGACAATTTATCAATATTCCTTTGAATATTTGTCTCAGTAAATATTTTATCTGAATTTAAAATAATATTTTTAGCTTGATTTTTTATTATCAAAGGAACAGGATTAAATACTTCTTTTGTTGCTTCTTTAACAAAATTACCTATATCTGTCTTTTGAAAGTCTTGAATATTTTTATCAAATTTACTTAAAATAAAATATATATCTTTACTAAAATAAACACCCATAACAAAAGCCAGCACAATTAAAATTATAACGGTAATATAAGATAAAATTTTCATAATTTTGAGCGAGGCAATAAGCTTTTTCGAGGAGAGGGTGCCCCGTAGAGAGGCTCTCCCCGCAGAAAAAGTTTGTTGCCGAGCGAAAAATTTAAGTTTGCAATTTTTCTATTTTCACGCCAATTAATCTAATTAATTTATTATTTGGGTTCTTGCGCTTATCTAAATAAGGTAATAACAATTTTAAAGCTTCCAATTTAAATATTTTATCATTATTTATATATTCTTTTAAAGTCTTAGCTGTAGTTTTAGTTTCAAAATTAGAAAATCTTACAGTAATTGCAATAGTTTTAAAACTTTTAAATTCTGACTCTTTAAATCTCAAAAATACATCAGAACAAAGCTTACTAAAGACATCTCCAATATAAACTGCATCTATTGTATTTTTTTCAAAAGTTATTTGTTCTCCAATTGATTTTACTTCCCTATCCTCTACAAGCTCTGAATCATCAATGCCCTTTGATTTATAATATAACTCAATTCCATATTTGCCAAGTAGGTCATATAAATCCTCATAAGAAAACTTTTTTAAATCTCTTATTTTTTCTATTCCATTTTTCCCTAAAATTTCTGCAGTCTTAGGTCCAACTCCAGGTAATTCTCGTACTGATAATGGTTCTAAAAATCCTTCTACTTCTCCTTGTCGCACAATAACAAATCCATCTGGTTTTTTCTGACCTGCAGCTATTTTGGCAATTAACTTATTTGGTCCCAATCCCACAGAACAAGTAATTTTATATTCCGCTTTTATATTTTTTTTAATTTCCAAACAAATTTTTTCTGCAAGTTTCCACGCATTGTTTTCTTCTGACGACAGATTAAAATAAAACTCATCCACGCTAGCTGACTCAACGATATCTGCATACTTTTTTATTATACCATAAATTCCCAAAGATACTTGTTGATATCTTCCCATATCAACTGGCAAGAAAATTACTTCTTCTTTCCCTTCTTGCTTTGCTTTTTGAGATAACTGCCATGCAACAGAAATTGATAAAGCAGAATGTATGCCATATTCTCTAGCTTTATAATTTGCTGTACTTACAACTCCTCTCCCTTTACCTTGCCCGTCTACAGAGTGAGGGTCTGAGCCAACTACAATTGGTTTTCCTTTGAATATTGGGCTATCTGCTTCTTCAATTGAAGCAAAAAACGCATCCATATCCAAATGAGCAATTATTCTATTATTTCCCATGGCATTTTTTGTACTTCTTTCCGCTACCACATGGACATAAATCATTTCTCCCAGTTTCTTCTTTACCAATCTGTGATATATGTGGATCTGTTTTCATGCTTACTTTAAATTTCTGAGATGGATTTGCCAAGCCTGCATGTAAAATACCTTCTGCAATTTCAAAATCCATTTCTTTTAAAAGTTCACCAAACATTCTGTGGCCTTCATTTTTATATTCTACAAGCGGATCTTTTCCACCATAGGCTCTAAGCCTTACAGAATCTCGCATATGCTCCATATTACTTAAATGATCTTGCCATAAAGTATCTAAAACTTTTAAACACACAAATTTTTCTACATCTCTAGCCTGCTCACCCAACTCCTTTTCTTTCTGCGAAAGCTCTTCTTCAGTGTGGTTTGATTTTTTTATAATTTCTAAAATCATTTCATGCCAAGAATCGTTTTTAGAAATTGAATCATTGGGATTTGATTGAAAATTGAAAATTGAAAATTGAAAATTCTCAAGAAACGCATTACGTTTCTTGTATATTATTTCTCTGTGCTTGTTCATCACATCATCATATTCAAGCAAATGTTTTCTTGCATCAAAATTAAAACCTTCTATTTTGCTTTGTGATGATTCTAAAGCAGAAGATAAAATTCCAGCTGATATTGATTCATCTTCTGGCACATTAAAAGTACTCATAATTCCTTTTATTTTATCTCCACCAAAAATACGCATTAAATCATCTTCAAGTGAAACAAAAAATTGCGTACTTCCTGGATCCCCCTGCCTACCAGATCTACCTCGCAATTGATTATCAATCCTACGAGCTTCGTGCCTTTCTGTACCTAAAACATGTAAACCACCTAATTGCTTAACAACATCTGCTTCTTCTTTACTTACAGGATTTCCACCAAGTGCTATATCTACTCCACGACCAGCCATATTTGTAGCAATAGTAACAGATGCTTTCCTGCCAGCTTGAGCTATAATCTCTCCCTCTCTTTGATGATTTTTAGCATTTAAAATTTCATGTTTTATTCCTTCTATCTCTAATAACTTACTTAAATATTCATTTTTTTCTACAGATCTTGTGCCAACTAAAACTGGTTGCCCTTTTTGATTTAATTCTTTTATTTCTCTTACAATTGCTTTAAATTTACCAGCTTCTGATTTATAAATATTATCTGGTAAATCTTTTCTTAATATTGGATTATTAGTTGGAATTACAACAACATCAAGCTTGTAAACTTTATCAAATTCTTCTGCTGAAGTTAAAGCAGTACCTGTCATACCAGATAATTTTTTATAAAGCCTAAAATAATTTTGAAAAGTTATTGTAGCATAAGTTACAGATTCTGCTTGAACCTTTACACCTTCTTTGGCTTCTACTGCTTGATGCAATCCAGCTGACCATCTTCTGCCCGGCAAAATTCTTCCAGTAAATTCATCAATTATCATTATTTCTCCATCTTTTACTACATAATCTCTATTCTTAATAAATAAAGTTTTAGCTCTTAAAGCTGATTCTAGCTGATGAGTAGCTGTAATGTCATTATCAGCCCAAGGATCTTGCCCTAATTTATTTACAACTTTATTTTGACCTTCTTCTGTAAAAGTAACTGTTTTTAATTTTTCATCTAAAATATAATCTATTTCTTTTTGTAAATTAGTAACAATTTTCGAAAACAAATTATATTTTTCTGAAGCATCTTCAGCTTGGCCAGAAATTATCAAAGGCACCCTAGCTTCATCTATCAAAATTGAATCTACTTCATCTACAATAGCAAAATTATGGTTTCTCTGTGATTTTTGATTTAAATCATATGCCATATTATCTCTTAAATAATCAAAACCAAATTCATTATTTGTACCATAAGTAATATCAGCATTATATGCTTCTTTTTTACTACAAGGTTTTAAGAAATTTTCTACTACTTTAAATCCCCCAGCAACATCTCTTTCTTTATCCTCCTGCTTTTCGCTTTTAAAATTCTCATCATATATGTACCCAGATTCATTTGTTATACAACCTACGGTCAATCCCAAAGCATTATAGATTTGGCCCATCCAAGCTGTATCTCTTTTTGCCAAATAATCATTTACAGTTACAATATGCACGCCCTTGCCTTCAAGAGCATTTAAATACGCAGGCAAAGTAGCAGACAAAGTTTTACCCTCCCCTGTTCTCATTTCTGCGATCTTGCCTTGATGCAAAATTATTCCACCAATTAATTGCACATCAAAATGACGCTGATTCAAAGTTCTTTTTGAAGCTTCTCTTACCAAAGCAAAAGCCTCGGGCAAAATATTGTCCAAGCTCTCACCCATTGAAAGTCTATTTTTAAACTCTTTAGTTTTTTCTTTTATTTGTTCTGCTGATAATTGCTGAAATTCCGAATCTATAGAATTTATTTTCTCTATAATTGGCTGTAGACTTTTTATATATCTCTCATTTGGATCACCAAATATTTTTGTTAAAATTGACATTTTTTATATTTCAGATTTTAATTGTTCTTTGGCTTTTCTTCCGCCGGATTTTTTAGAATCTATTTTTTTACTTTTATATTTTTTTATTTCTTGCTGAAGCTCATCTTTTACTTCTACAATTGCTAAGAATAAATCCTCACTCTTAGCTTCTGCAATTAAACTTTTACCTGGCAACATAACTTGTGCTGATGCTTTAAAGACTTCTCCATGCCTGTGATGCTTAGTTTCTTTTTCTACCTCTACAAAAATTTCAGATAATGTTTTACCCTCCTCGTTTTTTTTCAAATTTTTAATAAATTTTTCCAAACTCCCAATTTTTTCATTGATATAATTTTCCAATGATGACGATAATTCTAAATTCTTTGCCTTGATTATTATTTTCATACTTTTTATAATTAATTTTAATTATTATACCACCTCGTTATTATAACAACTTTCGCAATAAACAATCTCTGGTCTATCTGGAGAGTAGCTAGTTTTAATCTGCTCTCCACATTTAGTGCATTTACGGTCAAAAAGCTTAATAGAGTTACGTTGAGCTAATCGTGTGAAATGACGACAATTCGGGCATAATTGCGGAATCGGAATTCCTATGCGTTTGTAAAAATTCAAATCATTTTTCGTAATTTTAAATGCCTCAGTACACTGATGGTTGCATTTGCCTTCATGTTTACAAACTATAACTTCTTTTAATATTTGTTCATCAACATCTTTAATTGAATCAGGAATATTTTCTTTCTTCAATGTAATTGCGTGTCTTTTAACTTCAGGTTCAAACCATCTATATCCTTGTTTTAATGCATCTTCTTTGGTAATTGGAAAAAATTCGTGAGCAATTGTCTGATTATACGCAAATGCGTTTTCGTCTAAAGGAAATGTTGAGCCATAACACCATTCTCTACCTAAAGCATCCTTATACGGCATCTCATCCATATGTTTTTTTATTTTTGGCACCAATTTTTCATATTCTTCTTTAGTGTATTGTTTATTTAAAATACAATATTGTTTTTTACGTAATCCAACACATCCAAATAAATCAGATGACCCGTGGCAATTCACACAATATTGTGCCCGAATAAGCTGATCCCAACATTCATTTGAGAAAAAAACTTGAGAACATTGAAAACCAATACTCGAGCACTCATACATAAGTTCAGATCCCTTCCCCCAATATGTGTAATCCATAACGTCTTTTGCTTCCATAATTCCAAACAAATACTTTCCATCCTCAGTTTTTGAACAATTAAATGCAGTTTGAGTATTTTTACAATCATTAAGCCAATTTCCAGAAACATTTACACTATGATTTTCAACAAGTGCTGGCATTATAAATTTTTTCTTTAATTCAATAAATCTTTCTTTAATTTTTTCTAAATTAGTCGAGCTATTAATTTTAAATTCAGCAAGACGACTTTTATATTCTTCTCTTGTTAATTGTTCATTAAATAAGCAATAAGATTTATTTCGCAAATTCACACAACCAAAACAATCAGTGCAATTCCTGCAATTGAGCAAAAAAACTGAACTTGTACAGTTTTTGCATTCTTGAGAATATGACAATTGGTTGCAATTATAACAATCAATACACTCAAAACATAATTCCGAATTATGGATATTATAACAATCAATGCTATCTTTCGAACCCCAATACGATGTTCCGTAAGAACAATTTTCATTATTAGCTGATGCAAAAATTAAATAACAATTTTTATCATCAGCAGCACGATTTGTGTATTCACTGTTAATATTCGCATGCTGTTGGACAATTCCCATTTTAGGGACTTTGCACGATAATTCATTAAATTGTTCAAAAAATGGTCTTGAGAAATCATATTCTCGAGCATAATTTTCACCACCCCACTTATCAGACCACCAACATGAGTAACAATATACAGGATAAGTACTTTCTTCTGGAAACATTAAAATTTTCTCTTGTCTACACAAATCACATTTTCTCTTAAAAAGACTTCTCTCATTTCTCCATGATAATCTTTTTATCAACCTACATTCTGGACACCATGCTGGTGCAGGCACTTTAATTTTTTCATAAAATGCAAAATCGTCGGGCTCTATTGCAAAGTTCTTATTACAATTTTGACAATTTTTTATTTCTTGATCCATAATATTGACATTGATTAATAATTTGCTATAATTAATTTACTTTTGGGATTACCCACTGATTCCCGCCTCGGCGGGATGACGATTATTTCAACTTGAGCAACAGCTCAAGTTTTTCTTTTACATTTTTAAAATCTGCATCATCCAATGTTGTCATCCTACTTTCAAAACGATTTGTGCAAAACATTCTAATTTGATATAAAAGTACGCACCTTTTTTGATTGTTTATTGAAATATCTACAAACCACGAACCGCTTTTTTCTTTTGAAGAAAGTGGTAAACCAACAAAACTATTTCCAGATAATTTTCTTAATACTAAAACTGGTCTTCTAAAAATTTCTCCCTTACCACAAGACTCATTACCAATATTTACACCAACTGACATCCACCAAACCTCTCCCTCTTTAAAAAAGAATTTTTCTATCTTTTCTTCTAACTTCTTTTTTATATTATTCCAATTATCAAAATCTTTTTCCATAATCTATTTTTTATTTTAAAAATTGAATTTCAGTTTCTAAATTAATATTAAATATTTTTTTTACTTTTTGTTTTGCTA
>CAINWR010000048.1 GCA_903854535.1 Candidatus Staskawiczbacteria bacterium
ATCCATAAATAATTGTTTTTGCGTCGTTGTTACGAAAAAATTACAACTGGTTACTAAAATAAAGAATTATTTGCCTTGAATTTTTGAAAGAACTTTTTCTCTTAATTTTTCAGATTGCTCTGAAATTTCCTTTTCTTGACTATTCAAACTTTTTAATCTCAAGTCAAGAAGTTCTTTCTTATGCTTAAGCTCTTTCATTAAAGAGTCTTTATCAGATTTAATAAGAATATTTCCTACAATTTTGAATACTTCTTGAGAAGTTTTTGAAAGTTCTTCTAAAGCGGTTTCTACTTCTACAAACTCCATCTGAAATGCTTGTTTTTGCATCATAATCGACTGCAAATTTTGTTCAAACATTTGTAATTCTTGTATTTGATTTTGAGTTTCTTTGTTCATTTCCATTTTTAGAATTATAGTTAAACTGCCTTTACTTTACTTATTATTTTTCGGGGTTTATAGAATATTTTTGAATTGCAATAAGGACAAATAAATCTTTTTTCAAGATTTTTATCTGTAATTGTTTTTCCACAATTGAAACATTTGTAAGTAACCATATTATTTTTTGTCTTCTATTTTTTTAGTTTTTTTAGCAGTTTCTTTCACTGAAGTAGTGGGCTTTTCTTTTTTTAAAGGTTTGGATTTAACTGCATTTTCAGTTGACATCTTTTGAACTTCGTTTGAAAGATAATAAGTATGTCCTGCGAATTTTTTTCCGCATTTTTTACATAGCCAGATTCCTTTTGATAGTCTTTTTGCTTGACCATTGCAGAAGATACATTTTTGCTTTCTTTTTTGAACAGCTTCGATACTTGCAATTCTACGTCTAACACTGATTCCATATCTTGGACCGAATCTTCCTGCAGATTTTACTAAGTTTGTTTTTGTCATGTTTTTTTGATTAAGAGTGGGGATATCCGGATTTGAACCGGAATCTCAAGCTCCCAAAGCTCGGATACTAACCAGGTTATACTATATCCCCTAATGATATAGCTGGGATTTTTTGATTTATAAAGATTAGCAATTGATAGAATCAACTACTTTTTCTTTTCTTCTTTTGCTTTGGCGGCAGTAGCTCCAGCTTTAGCGGCTTCAGCGGTTGCAGTTTTTGCAGCTTCTCCTGCTTTTGCAGCTTCACCACTTGAAGTTGCTTGTTGAGCCCCTGTTGCAGCAGTTGCAGCAGCCTTAGCAGCTTCTTCAGCAGCCTTAGCAGCTTCTTCAGCTTTCTTAACAGCTTCTTGATCTTTAAGCACTTGATTGTAATAATCTTTTAATTTTGCTTTCTTTTCAGCACTTGTTTCTATTTTTTGAGATTTTATTTCAGAATCAAAAACCCCTGAATCAACATCTTTTTCCAAATCTTTTCCATTTTTATTTTCAACAAGAATACCTAAACTTACACAACTTCCAATAACACTTTTAACAGCAGATTTAAATTCCTTAGCTAACATTCCTGAGTGTTTTGTCTTTGCTATTTTAATAACAGTTTCTATAGAGATATTTCCAACTTTGTTTTTCTTGTGGTCTCCTGAACCTGATTCTATTCCTAATTCTTTTTTCAATAATTCAGATGTTGGTGGAGAAGAAACTTCTACTCTAAACTTTTTTGTTTTTGGGTCTATGTCCAAACTTACTGGAACTTTTGTTCCTTTAAATTCTTGAGTAGCTTTATTTACTTCTGAAATTACTTGACCTATATTTATTCCAATTGGGCCTAATTTTTGTCCAACTGTTGGACCCGGTTTCATTTCTCCGCCGTCAACCATTAATTTTATTATCATATTTGTGTTTCTCCTGTTTCTTCTTCTGAAGACTGGCTATTTAAATTTTCTGTATTTGAATCTTCTTCTTTTCTGATAACTCTTACATTATCAATTTTAACAGTTACCGGTATAGGAACAACCGCATTAAGAAGAGAAACTACTACTTCTTCTTTTTGCTTATCAACTCTTGTAACCTTTGCTTTTTCTTTTTTGAAAGGTTCGCCGATAATTTCTACAATATCTCCCTTATTGATATCAATCTCTTGGATATTTGGAGTAAGCATATTTTTTATTTCTTCATAAGCGAGAGTTTTTCCAATTATCCCTTTAACATAAGGTAAATTAAAAGCAGCATCTTCCGCAGTTTCTCTATCAATAGCTTCTAAGAAAATATAACCTCTTAATCCATGAGGTCTTGTAAGAGAATAGACATTAAGAGATTTTTTATGAACTTTATCAGAGATCATTTCCATTGCTCTATCTTCTTTGTTTGTTGTAACTTTTATTACGAATATCATTGAAAGACCCCTGGCGCGGTCTCTTCACATCCGGCACGTATATTATTTATCATTTTGTTTTTGTTTATCTAACTACTCACAAACCGTATGAAGTAATGTGAGAATAAGATAGTTTTAATAAAAAAATAGGTATTATAAACCTTTCGATTTATCCCTGTTATAAAAAAATTATAAAAAAGAAAAAAACAATTAGTTTTTAGCTATACTAAAAACATTTTTTATTGCAACTATTATCGTTGCTGGAATAAATATCCCCAGCAAAGCAAAAAGTATTGCAGACAATAAAGAGATTGCGATAAGATTTAAACCAAAGAAACTAATAATAACTAAACAAGTTCCCGATATAAGAAAGGGGGTTGTTTCTTTATTAGTTACATTGAATAAACCTACGATTAAACCTATAATCACAAGTGTCAACATTAGAGTTGAATCGTTTAATGTAGCAATATTAAAAGCAGATAAAATTCCTGCAATTATTGCTAAAAGAACTCCTACCAAAAATGCCCAGCTTGCAATTATATTTCCTATTTTCTTAGCCATTTTCACCTCCTTTCATTAAACAAATTTACTTTGGATAGACAAAAGTCATTATCACAGTTATTAAAAATCCTAATAAACCAATAGCTCCCAAACCTATAGCAGAAACCTTAGATATGGCTTTCCATTCTTCTAAACTTGGCTTCCTAAGTAAGTGCCAAACTCTTACACATTGCTGAAAAAATCCAGAAATTTTTTCTTTAACTGTCATAATTCTTATAGTCGATTTGGGTTTTTAAAGCTTTATTTCATAATGTTTAAAAACACCTTTCTTCTTTAGAAAAGATGGGTAAGGCTCATAAGATACTTATTGGTTTTTTTGTAGTTTTAGCAGTTATAATTCTAAGTTTCTATATTATTTATTTTCAGAAATTAAATCATAATGATAACTTAGCTTGCAATCCTTCAATGTATAGTGCAAAAATTATAAATGAAAGTTTTAGTAAACTGGGAGTGGTTTTCTATTATGGTTCTACCTGCCCCCATTGTAAAGTTGTAGAAGATTTCATGGATAAAAATAATATTGATGCTAAGATTAATCTCACTAGAAAAGAAGTATTTTCAAACAAAAGCAATCTCCCAGAATTTTTATCCGTAGATGAATACTGTAATATTCCCGAACAATACAAAGGTTCTGTACCGGTCTTGTATACTAATAATTCTTGCTATTTGGGCTCGGATGATATTATATGCACACTAAAAATTTTAGCAGGAGTTAAATAATGGTCTGCCCAGTTTGTACTATTGCTGTTGCAGCAGGAATAGGTATACTTGAAAAATGGGGGGTAGATAATATTATAATTGGTATATGGCTCGGAGCATTAATTGTTTCAAGCATTGCATGGATGATAGATTATCTTAATAGAAAGAACATTCGTTTTTTATTTAGGAAGATTTTAATTACAATCTCTTTTTATCTTGTTTTCATCTGGCCACTATATCATTGGAAAATTATGGGTAACATAAATAATCAAATATTTGGTGTAGATAAAATATTGTTTGGAACGATAGTAGGAAGTTTTATTTTTATAGGGGCAGTGTTATTTAGCAATTATCTAAAGAAAATAAATGATAATAAGGCAATAATAAAATTCCAAAAAGTTATTATACCCCTTATATTATTGATAGTAGTAAGTTGGGTAACTTATTTAATAATAAAAATAAATTTGATTTAATAAAA
>CAINWR010000049.1 GCA_903854535.1 Candidatus Staskawiczbacteria bacterium
AATGGTAGAACTTCCTGGAGTAAAAGATGTTGCTCAAGCTATACAAATGATTGGAGAGACTCCATATTTAGAATTTTTAGAGCAAAGACCAGAAGCAGATACAAAGATTATTTTAGATAAAATAAAAGAACTTCAAACAGCTCAAGAAAAAGGTGAAGATATATCTAAAATTACTGATTGGACTTTAGCTTTGCAAAATCCATATTTTATACCAACTGAATTAACTGGTAAATATTTAAAAACATCTTCAGTTATTTTTGATCAAACAACTTTTAAACCAGAAATTCAACTTCAATTTAATGATGATGGAGCAAAATTATTTGAACAAATAACAGAAAGAAATACAAATAAGCCTTTGGCAATATTTTTAGATGGAGCTTCTATCATAGATACATCAGGAGATAATACAATTGATGGTCAGGATCTATATGCTCCAATTGTGCAAGGCAAAATCTCTGGAGGCAAAGCAGTAATTACAGGAAATATGAGCACTAAAACAGCTAATGATATTTCTAGAAGGTTAAATTCAGGAGCTTTGCCCGTAAAAATTGGATCTCCAATTTCTCAAGAAACAGTAGGGCCTACTTTGGGTGCTGATTCTTTAAATAAATCATTAATGGCAGGTGTGTGGGGGTTGTTGGCAGTTGTTGTTTTTATGATAATCTTTTATAGATTACCTGGATTATTAGCTTCTTTAGCTTTAATAGTTTATGTGGGTATTGTGCTTGCATTATTTAAATTAATTCCAGTCACACTTACTTTAGCTGGTATTGGAGGATTTATACTTTCTATAGGTATGGCAGTAGATGCAAATATTTTGATATTTGCAAGAATGAAAGAGGAGATTAGGCAAGGCAAAAGCTTACAGCAATCTATTAAAGAGGGATTTGCTAGAGCTTGGCCTTCTATTCGCGATAGTAATTTTAATTCTTTAATTGTTTGTGCAATTTTATTCTTGTTTGCAACATCATTTATTAAAGGATTTGCTTTAACTTTGAGTATAGGTATTGTAATAAGTTTGTTTTCAGCAATTTTTATTACAAGAATCTTATTGCAAGTATTTGTAGGCAATTGGGCAGAAAAAGCTAAGTGGTTATTATAATTATAAATAATTAATTTTGCAAAATATGAATTTTAATTTTACAAAGTATTCTACAATTTATTATATTTTATTTTTAATTCTTACAATAGGCTCAATAGTATGTCTTGCTGTTTTTGGGCTAAAATTTGGTATTGAATTCACAGGGGGGAGTAACATGCAATTATTGTTTTTAGAGCAAAGACCAGCAAATGATCAAATTGCCAAACAGCTTGAAGAATTTAAATTAGGTGATATTGTTTTACAACCTACTGGAGAGAAAGGTTTGATTGTGAAATTCAGAGGAGTAAATGAGCAGGAGCATCAAAATATATTATCTAAAATTAATGAGCTATCTAAAGTTGAAGAAAAAGGATTTCAATTTATTGGTCCATCTGTGGGGCAAGAATTAAAAAATAAAACTCAAATTTCTATATTAGTTGCTTTATTGGCTATTACCATATACATTGCTTTTGCTTTTAGGAAAGTTACAAGGCCTGTATCTTCATGGAAATATGGAATAACCTCATTAATTGCGCTTTTTCATGATATATTAATTCCGCTTGGTGTTTTTGCTGTGTTGGGGAAAATTTATAATATAGAAATTACAATACCTATTATAGCTGCGCTACTTACTGTGCTTGGATTTTCAGTTCATGATACTATTGTTATATTTGATAGAATTAGAGAAAATATTTTACGTAGAGGAATGGGGCAGTTTGAAGAAACAGTTAATTTTAGTTTAAATCAAACTATTGGTAGATCTTTATCAACTGTATTTTCTACTTTACTCCCATTGATTGCATTATTCTTTTTTGGTGGAGAAACCTTAAAATATTTTTCTTTAGCTTTGATAATTGGAATTACTTCAGGAGCTTATTCTTCTATATTCATTGCTAGTCCTTTGTTAGTTTCTTGGAAGAAATGGGACGAGAAAAGAGTGTAAATTACAATAACTATTGACATATATTAATTTATATGCTAAGATAGTAAAATAATATAAAAGTCGTATTTCTTATCTAATTTTGGTTAGTGTTATTTTTATAGCAATATTTGATTTTAGGCAAATTATCATGGAAAACTGGAATTTGTTTGAAATTAATTTTCTATCCTAAGTTTATAAGTAGACGAAAAACAAATGACAAAATTAAGTTATGGGCAGTTGTATCAAAAATTAACTAAAAGTCTTTCTCCTAAAACAAAAAGTATTTTTGATAGACGTTTTGGAGTAAAATCTGGTAAACCAGAAACCTTAGAATCAATAGGTGATTCTTTGAATATCACAAGAGAAAGGGTGAGGCAGATTGAAGAGGTTGGTTTTAATAATATAAGAAAAAATGGACAAGAAGTATTAGATAAAGTTCACAAAGAATTTGTCAATTATTTTACAAAAAATGGGGGATTAAAGAAAGAAGACTTAGCTCTTGAGGAGTTAGGTGGAAAGAAAAATAAATCTTATGTATTGTTTTTCTTAACAATTGGTGAGCAGTTTTCCAGAGTTTGTGAGAAAAAAGACTTTCATTATTATTGGTCAATAATTCCAGATGCTAAAAATAAAGTAAAAGAGACTTTAGATGCTTTAGTTGATTCAATTGATGAAGTAAAACAATTAATGCCTAAGAAAGAAGTAATTTCTAGTTTTGCATCAAAAAATGGTATGTCAATTGAAGCTGTAGCTTCATATCTTGAAATATCTAAAAATATTCAATCTAATAAAGAAGGTAAAATTGGATTGGTAAATTGGCCAGAAATAAAACCAAGAGGAGTAAAAGATAAAGCTTTTTTAGCTTTTAAAAAACATGGCAAGCCTTTGCATTTTACAGAAGTTGCTCGCGCTATTGATAAATTAGAATATAATCAGCCAAATAAGAAAACTTATGCTCAAACAGTACATAATGAATTAATTAAAGATGCAAGATTTGTATTGGTTGGTAGGGGAACATATGCATTGTCTGAATGGGGTTATACGCCAGGCACAATCAAAGATGTAATTACTAATGTTTTACAAACTAAAAATCAGCCAATGAATAAAGATGAAATTGTTAATGCAGTATTAGCTCAAAGAATGGTGGCTAAAAATACAGTTTTAATGAATTTGAATTTCAAAAATAATTTCGATAAAGATGATAAGGGCAATTATTTTGTTAGAAAAACTGAATCTGTATAATTAGTTTGTAGGTAAAACATAAACGCGACTCTTCGCGTTTTTGTTTTGCACAGATTGCTTGTTGATTTTAGTTTTTGCTGGGGGTATAATTAAATAATATGATATTATTTTATTGGCTTTTATTTGCTTTACTTATATCTACAGGGATTTTTTACTTAGTGCTTTTTGCATTTATATACTATTGGCATGAAAAATCCCAAACTTATATAATGGTGCCATTGTTTTATACTTTTAATTTTTTTGTTATTGGGTTTTTATTAATTTGTATAGCGTCTTTAATGATACAATATGCGCCAAATTTTATTAATTTAATTAAATAATTAAATGAAGCTTCCTAAATGGTTATTTTGGTGGGATAGTTTTGTAAAAGAACTTTTGTGGGAACCTTTTTGGTGGATGTTTTTGATTGCTGTAATTTTATTCATCCCAGTCTTAAGAGTTTGGTGGTGGTTCTTTGTACCAATTATCTTATTTAATCATGCAGTTAGGCTTTATAGATGGTGGATTGCTTGGGATTATGTTTATGCTAATACTAAGTGGGTGATTTTAGAGCTTATTCCTCCAAAAGAAATTTTAGCACCAATGAAAACAATGGAAGATGTTTTTAATACATTGTGGCCTATTTGGGATGAAGCAGATTGGAAAAATATTTGGATAGAAGGTGAATTAGATAATGCTCCATATTGGTTTTCTTTTGAAATAGCAAGTATTGAAGGCTCTGTTCATTTTTATGCTAGATTTATGTCAGCACATAGATCTCTTTTAGAATCTGTATTGTATGCACATTATCCAGAAATAGAAATTAGAGAAGTATCAGATTATACAAAAAATGTTCCACAAGATATACCAAATGAAACTTGGAATTTGTATGCTGAAGATATTCAATGCCTTAAAGCTCCTGCTTATCCGATAAAGACTTTTGAGAAATTTTTTGAGCCACAAGGTGAGAGAATTTCTGCAGAAGAAAAAAGAGTTGATCCTATGGTATCTTTATTAGAATCTATGTCAAGATTGGGATTAGGTGAGCAATATTGGGCGCAATTTATTATTATTCCTATTGCAGATAATGATGACCCATGGAAATCTAAAGCTAAAAAAATAATAGAGAAAATGTCAAGAAGACCTGTTAAAAAAGAAAAAACATTAATACAAGATGTAGGTGAATTATTATATCATCTAATTATGGGGCCAACTAAAGAAGGAAGTGGAGATAAAGCATCTTATAAATTTCTTCCAAGGGTAATGGAGGATGAGGGAGATGATAATGAGTTATTATTAACTCCTGGAGAAAAAGAAGTTTTACTTGCTATTGAAGATAAAATTAAAAAACCGGTTTTTAGAGTTCAAATGAGAGGATTGTATTTAGCAAAAAGAGAGAATTGGAATAGGTCTAATCAAACTTTATTAAGATCATATTCTTCACATTTTAATACCGTGCATTTAAATGCTATGAAGCATAATGGTGTTACAAGAACTAAAGTAAAATATTTTATGATAGAACGTAGGCTTTATTTAAAGAAACGAAGAATGTTCAGAAATGCAGTTGCTCGTTTTACTAGTATGTTCCCAAATATGCAGGATCAAGTTTTGATTTTAAATACTGAAGAAATAGCTTCAATTTTTCATTTTCCAATTAAGATTACAAGTCTTGTGTCTCCAACAATGGCTAGAGTAGAATCAAAGCGAGGAGGCCCACCGCCAAACTTACCATTAGAATAATTATTATATTATTATGTTATGGCAAAAGATATAACTTATATCGCGCAAACAAATTTTAGAGGAATAGAACAAAAATTTGGTATCAGAAGAACTGATAGGCGTCAGCATATGTATGTAATTGGTAAAACTGGAACTGGTAAAACTCAATTTTTGAAAAATATGGCCTTGCAAGATGTGGAGAATGGTGAAGGTCTTGCAGTTATAGATCCTCATGGAGAATTTGTTGAAGAAATTTTAGAAAGTATACCTCGTCATAGAATGAATGACGTGGTTTATTTTAATCCTGCTGATATGGATTATCCGGTAAGTTTTAATATTATGGATGTAAGAGATTCAAGATATAAGCACTTGATTGCATCTGGCTTGATTGGTATTTTTACTAAAATTTGGGCAAATGTTTGGTCGGCTCGTATGGAATATATTTTAGCAAATAGTATTTTAGCCTTACTAGATACTCCAGGCACCACTCTTTTGGGGATACCAAGAATGCTTGTAGATAGAGATTATAGGCAGAAAATTATAAACAATTTACAAGATCCAGTAGTGAAATCTTTTTGGGTTAATGAATATGAGGAATGGGAGGCACGATATAGGAATGAAGCTATAGCTCCTGTGCAAAATAAAGTGGGGCAGTTTCTAAATGTTTCTTTTGTAAGGAATATTGTAGGGCAAGCCAAAAATACTATAGATATTGAAGAAATAATGAATACAAGGAAGATTTTGCTTGTTAATGTGTCAAAAGGAAGAATTGGAGAGGATAACTCAGCTATTTTGGGGGCAATGATAATTACAAAGATACAATTATCTGCTATGGAGCGCGTAAGAATTCCTGAAAATGATAGAAAGGATTTTTATCTGTATGTAGATGAATTCCAAAATTTTGCTACAGATTCGTTTAGAAATATTTTATCTGAAGCTAGAAAGTATAGGTTGAATTTGATTATGGCTCATCAATATATTGGTCAATTAGTTTCAGAAAAAAATACTGCTGTAAGAGATGCTGTTTTTGGAAACGTGGGAACAGAAATTTCTTTTAGAGTTGGTGCAGAAGATGCTGAATTTTTGGAAAAAGAATTTACTCCAGAATTTTTACAAGATGATTTTGTAAGATTGGCAAATAGAGATATTTATATAAAACTTATGATAGGTGGTATTACTTCAAGACCATTTTCTGCCAAAACTATCACCATACCTCCAATTGTAAAAGATGATAATAAGCTTCATGAAATGGTTAAGTTATCAAGAGAAAAATATGCTCGTACCAAACAAGCAGTAGAAGATGAAATTAATCGTTGGGCTTCTAACTTAGATATTTCTAGTAAAAGCAATACACCTATTTCTTGGCAAAATAATCAAAAACAATCTCAAGGGCATAAACAACAAGATGGTACAATTCTTTATGATGCAGTATGTTCTAGCTGTGGTAAAAAAACAAAAGTTACCTTTGAACCAACTTCTGGGAAACCTGTTTATTGTAAGAGTTGTTATAAGAAAAATAAACCAGAAAAAAATAATGGCATAGTGGCAAAATCTGATGGATCTGATGTAGTTGCGCCAAAAGTAAATTTAGGTGGAGCTATTTCTAATGATAGTGGAGCTTTAGCAAGTTTGGGAATAGAATTTGATTCAGTAAAAACATCAAAAAAAATTGATCAAAATAAACCTGAGCAAAAACCCTTCGACACAGCTCAAGGCAAGCCTCAACAAATAAATAATCAATTAAAACCACAGGTTGAAAAATTAGAAAAAATACAAAATATTGATTTTAAAAATACTCGTAATCAAAAAGATGTTCAACATCAAAATCAACGTCAGAATCAATCTCAAAAAAGAGAAATTAATTTATCAGAATTAAGGAAAGTTCTTGCAGAATCATTAGAGAAAGAAGAAGCAGAAAAAAAACTTAATCAAGAGAAGAGTGTTGAAAAAACAGAAATTAATATTACTTCATCACAACCTGAGGTTATTGTGCCTTCTGTCTTAGAAAGCACTCGTGATAGTGGGGAAAAGCATGAATTAGTAGTTCAAAGTGAAAATCAAAAACTTTTAATTTTTGATCAAATTAAAAATAATATTGAAAATAGAGTTGAAGATAAAAAAGTAAATGAAGTAAATATTAAAGAAGAAGAAAAATCACAAAGACAAGAAGTATCTGCACCAGTTGTTTTGGAGGCAAAAATTGATCCAGATGAAGAATTGAAAAAACGAATTGCTTTAGAAAAAATGGCAGATGAAGCAATGAATATGATGGCAATTGGTAATGATGATGATAAGCAACAATCAAAAAAAGGGGTAATAAAGCCTGGACAAACAATTAAGTTTTAAAATTGGTTAATAGGAGTTACCAGTTAAATAAATTATGTTAAAATCGCGACAAAATAGTCGCTGATTTTGACTATTTATTAGCTTGATAAAGTAATATAAAAAGGTTATTATAAAATCAACAAAATTAAAAGATAAAATATTTTAGGTTAATACTTATTAACTTGAAGTAATTAATGGAGAATGTTATGGAATCTCAGACCAAACAATGTCAAAATTGTAAAAAGGAGTTTGTAATAGAGCCCGATGATTTTGCGTTTTATGAAAAAATGAAAGTTTCAGCTCCAACATTTTGCCCAGATTGTAGAACTGTAAGACGTATGAGCTGGAGAAATGAGCGCACACTTTATCACAGAAAGTGTGACGCAACTGGAAAAAATATTATTACAATGTTTGCTCCAAAACAGCCTGTAGTGGTTTATGATAGAGATTTTTGGTGGAGTGATTCTTGGGACCAACTGGCTTCGGGCTGTGATTATGATTTTTCAAAACCATTTTTTCAGCAATTCAAAGAGCTTTTCGAAAAAGCTCCGCTTCCTAATCTTGCAATTACTGGTGTAGTAAATTCTGAATTTGGTAATCATAGTCTTTATATTAAGAATGGTTATCTTTTTTACGCAAGCATGAGGAGTGAAGATGTATGTTATACAACTGGAGCTTTTGATTCTAAAAATTCTCTAGACTTATATCGAAGTGGTAATTTAGTATATTGTTATGACGATACATTATGTGGAGATTTAAATCGTGTTTTTTTCTCATATGACAGCGATGACAGTGTAAATTGTGCATTTCTGCATGCTTGTAAAAATTTAATAGATTGTTTGGGTTGTATAAATTTACGTAATAAATCAAATTGTATTTTCAATCAGCAATATACAAAAGAAGAATATTTAAAAGAACGTGCTAAATATGATTTTGGAAGTTATAAACAATTAGAATATTTTAGAAAAAAATTTGAAGAGTTCAAAAAACAATATCCAAGGCGTCATGGTTTTATTCATAAATGCGTAAATTGTATTGGCGATAATATTATAAATTCAAAAAATGTATATATGGGGTTTGATATTTTTGGTGAGGTTGAGGATAGTAAATATGTTGTAAATGGTCTTGAAGGGAATAATTATTATGATGCCTACGGTTTTGGAGGAACTGCTGACAATTCATATGAAGTAGTTGACACCGGAGACAATGCCACTAAGAATTTTTTCGCTATTTTTACACATTCTTGTCAAAACACAAATTACACTTACGCATGTCAGAATTCCTCTAATTTATTTGGATGTATAGGGCTTCGCAGTAAGAAATATTGCATTTTAAATAAACAGTATACAAAAGAGGAATATGAAATGCTTTTGCCAAAAATAATTGAGCACATGAATGCTATGCCATATGTGGATAAGAAATGTAGGGTATATAAGTATGGTGAATTTTTTCCAACAGAGCTTTCTCCATTTGCTTACAACGAAACAATTGCCCAAGAATATTATTCAAAAACTAAAGCAGAAATTACAGAAGCCGGATTTAGATGGAGAGAGCCAGATACAAAAAACTACAAAATTACAATGCAGTCTGCAGATTTGCCCGACCACATAAAAGATGTGACAGATGACATTTTAAACCAGGTAATTGCTTGCGAACACGAAGGCAAGTGTAGTCACCAATGCATGGGAGCTTTCAAAATTATTCCTTCTGAGCTGGCATTTTACAGAGTCATGAACTTGGCTTTGCCACGAATGTGTTCTAATTGTAGACACTATGCAAGACTGGCTCAGCGTACGCCGTTTAAACTTTGGGACAGAAAGTGTGACAAATGTGGCAAAGAAATTAAAACATCGTATTCGCCAGATAGACCAGAAATAATTTATTGCGAAGCTTGCTACAATCAAGAAGTTATATAAATAAAGGCAAGCGTAGTCCCGCCGAAGCCTTGTGCGAAGGCGGATGAAACATGTTATAACGCTGAAGTTGTTTAAATAAAAATATTATGCAAAGTGAAATCAAAAATTGTCAAAACTGCAAAAAAGACTTTATCATAGAGCCGGATGACTTTGCGTTCTATGAAAAAATAAAAGTGCCTGCGCCAACTTTTTGTCCGCAGTGTCGGCTACAAAGAAGGCTTGCTTTTAGAAATGAAAGATTTTTGTATAAAAGAAAATGTGATTTTTCTGGTAAGGAAATTTTTTCAATGCGACCACAGGAAATAGATATAAAAGTTTATGAAAATAGTATTTGGTTTTCTGATAAGTGGGATGCATCTAATTATGCAAAAGATTATGATTTTCTCAAGTCATTTTTTGATCAGCTTTTAGATTTATACAGAAAAGTCCCTACATTTGCACTTTCTACTACAATGGGGGTGGATAGTGAATATTCTAATAATCATACGGGTGCAAAAAATTGTTATCTTGTTTTTCATGCAAATTATCCGGAAGATTGTATGTATGGAGTTGGAATTAATTATTCTAAAAATTGCATCGACAACACAAAAGTAGATAGAAGTGAAAATTGTTATGGTAATTTTTTCGTAAATTCTTCATATGATATGTTTTTTTCTGTGCAATGTGCCAGCTCAATGAATTTATGGTTTTGTAAGGATTGTGTTGGGTGTAATTATTGTGTGGGGTGTGTTGGTTTGCGTAATAAAAAATATCATATTTTTAATAAGTCTTATACTAAGGAGGAATACGAAAAAGAATTTGAAAAATTAAATTTTGGTTCTTATAAATCAGTTATAGATTTTTCTAAAACGGCTTACGATTTCTGGCTAAAATTCCCAATAAAATATATGCAAGGATTAAAGAATTTTGATGTTGGGGGTGATTATATTAATAATTCTAAAAATGTACACCAGTCATATTTTATCAATGGAGCCGAAAATATAAAATATTGTAGCAACTTACAAATAGGGCCAGTTAAAGATTGTTATGATTATTCTGTTTGGGGTAGCGGAGCTGAGTTGGTGTATGAATGTATGGCTTGTGGTTTGGGAGTAAATAACTCTAAGTTCTGTATGGAGTGCTGGCCAGAGGTAATGAATGCTGAGTATTCTCTTTTTTGCCAATCTTCATCTAATATTTTTGGATGCATGGGGTTAAAAAATAAAAGGTATTGTATACTTAATAAGCAATATACAAAAGAAGAATATTTTTCTTTGCGAGAGAAAATAATTGAGCATATGAATAATATGCCTTATAAAGATAGTAGAGGCTTGGAATATCGTTATGGTGAATTTTTCCCGTCAGTTTTTTCTGATGTATTCTATAACCATTCTTCAGCCTACGAGGATTTTTCTATCACAAAAGAAGACGCAATAGGCAGAGGTTATTCGTGGAAAGAAAATAATAAACGAGATTATAAAATTACAAAAAAATCTATAGATTTGCCAGACAGTATAAAAGATGTTTCAGATTCAATTGTGAGCGAGGTAATTTCTTGTGGACACTGGAGTCTAAATCCAGATAATGCAATAAAAAATAACTGTACTGAAGCTTTTCGTATTTTAGCATCTGAATTGACGTTTTATAAAAAGTTTTCTTTACCCTTACCAAGAAAATGTCCAAATTGCAGATATATGGAGCGTTTAAAGTGGAGAAATCATATGAAATTGTGGCATAGAAAGTGTATGAAGCCTGGATGCACAAATGAATTTGAGACAAGTTATGCGCCAGATAGGCCTGAGATTGTATATTGTGAAAGTTGCTATAATAACGAAGTAGCATGATTTTTCGTAATTTTTAAGGTATAATAAAAATTATCAAATTCAATTATTAAATTTAAATATAAAAAATATGCCAGAAGGTAATAAAAGAATACGAAGATTCAAATTAGCTCCACCGCCACCAGAACTACCAATTTATGGCTCAGTAAAACCTGAGGACTGTTCTTTTATTGGCAAAACTAATTATGAAGCAGCTTTGCAGGAACAAAAATATATTTTTGGAGTAAAACGTGTAGATAGAAGGAGGCATATGTATATTGTAGGAAAATCTGGAGTAGGTAAGTCTAAATTGCTTGAACTTTTTGTAAGACAAGATATTGGTTATGGCCATGGGCTTTGTTTTATTGATCCTCATGGAGATGTTATAGAAGAAATTTTGCATTTTATACCAGAAAACAGAATTGATGATGTGGTTTTAATTGATCCTTCTGATTCTAAATTTCCAATTTCTTTTAATCCTTTAGCTAATATTGATGCTAATTTTAAACACCAGCTTACACAAGGCTTAATAGAAGTATTAGAAAAACAATTTGGAGCTAATTGGACTCCAAGACTTGAGCATGTGTTTAGATTTACCTGTTTGGCTTTACTAGATTATCCACATGGAACAATGCGTGGAATGATTTCAATGCTTACAGATAGAAATTATCGTCAACTTGTTGTGGAATATATTCAAGATGATATGGTAAAAAGATTTTGGGCTATTGAATTTGCTGATTGGTCAGAAAAATATGATACAGAAGCTATTATCCCACTTGTGAACAAATTAGCACAGTTTTTGTCAGATCCAATGCTTCGTGGAATTTTTGGGCAGGAAGAAAATAAGATTGATTTGGAAAAAATGATGAATGAGAAGAAAATTATTTTGATAAACTTATCAAAAGGTAAATTGGGCGAAGAAAATTCTAGCTTTTTTGGTTCAATGTTTATTACTAAGCTAAAACAAGCTGGTATGGCCAGGCAGTCTATACCTGAAAAAGATAGAACTGATTTTTATTTATATGTTGATGAGTTTCATAATTTAATGACTGAAACTTTTGAAAATATTTTATCTGAAGCTAGAAAATATGGTATGTGTCTTACTGTGGCTCACCAATATATGGGCCAGCTTTTACCAAAAGTCCAGCAAGCAGTTTTAGGAAACACCGGAACGATTATTGTGTTCCGTGTTGGTGGTGAAGATGCGGTCCGTTTGGAGCCTGAAATGGCGCCAATATTTGGAGCTAAAGATATGGTGAATTTGGGGGTTCAGAACTTTTATATTAAAGAAACAATAGATGGGGAAGCTTATGATCCTTTTTCTGCTCAAACTTTAAGGGTTATGCCACCAGCACACGAGTCTTTTAGAGAGGAAATTATTGCGATGAGTCGCGAAAAATATGCTGTTTCTGCAGAGGCTGCGCAGAAACTTATGCAACAAGAAGAGTCCAAAATTATGCGAAGTTCTCACGAAAAAGCTATTATTGATGGTAAAGGCAAAGGCCCGGAAGCATCAAAGCCCGCCGCCTCGCCCCAAGGGGCGGGCGAGCCTCGCCCAGAAAAAGATTCTGGGCGGGAAGAACCACTGATTTAGCGTTTAGGGTACAGGGTCTAGCGTTTAGCTAATTTGTAAAATTATGGAAAGCTAAATGTAGCTTAGTAAAATAAATATTTAATAATATTATGGAAAAAGATTTTGATAAGTGGAATAATATAAAAAAATCTACTGATAATGAGAATCGTAGTATTAAAATACGTGAAGGAGAGATTCGTTGGTGTAGGATTGGGGTGAATATTGGTTTTGAAATGCTGGGCAAGGGACAAACTTTTCGTAGACCGGTTTTAATTTTAAAAAAATTTTCTGCAGATGTATTTTTAGGCTGTCCACTTACCAGCAAAAAACACGATGGTAGTTGGTTTATGAATTTCACACATGAAGGAGAGATTCGATGTGTTATTTTAAATCAAGCAAGATTGCTAGACAAGAAGCGATTAGAGGAGAAATTATATGAACTTAATGAAGCAGACTTAAAGAAAATTAAAGAGGCATTTTGTAAATTAATACTTTTGTAAGCATCCTAAAAGCCGTCTTGCGACGGCTCTTAAATGGGTTGCCCCAAATTGTATATTAATTGTATCAAATTATAAATCTATGTCAAGTACAGAATCAAGGGTATGTCAAAATTGTAAAAAGGACTTTGTAATAGAGCCAGATGATTTTGCATTTTATGAGACTATAAGAGTACCAACTCCTACTTGGTGTCCTTGGTGCAGGTTAAAAAGGCGGTTAAATTGGCAGGGGTATCGAATACTTTATAAAAGAAAATGTGATTTTACTGGTGATATAATACTTTCCACTCATCATTCAGATTCGCCACACAAAGTTTATCGCCAAGATATTTGGTGGTCAGATAAATGGGATCCGAAAGATTATGGACGTAACTATGATTTTTCGAAAAATTTTTTTGAACAATTTTATCAACTTTTAAAAGAAGTGCCATTGCCGTCTTTATATACAGCTCACGCAACCATGGTAGATAGTGATTATTGCAACGCAGCGTCTTATCTTAAAAATTGCTATTTATGTTTCAGGATTACTGGAGGAGAAGATTCGGCTTACTTAAACATAATCACTGATGGCAGAAATTCACTTGATTGCACTTCTTTATATCATTCTGAGTTTTGTTATGACTCTATTTTAGTAAATAAAAGTTACAGAGTTTTTTATTCTGCTAATTGTGACGGGTGCCAAGATGTTTGGTTCTCTAAAGATTTGGCTGGTTGCTCTAGTTGTATTGGTTGTATTAATCTAAGAAATAAACAATATTGTATTTTTAATGAACAATACACCAAAGAAGATTATAAGAAGTTTTTTGAGGCTTTGGATTTGGGGACTATAAAATCTGTTGAAGATTTTAATTTAAAAACAGAAAAATTTATGTTAACCCAGCCAAGGAAAAATTTTTCTGGACGAAGAAATTCTAATGTGGATTCTGAATATATAAGTAACTCTAAAAATGTAAAAGATTCTTATTTATTTAACAACGGTGAAGATTTAAGATTTTGTCAGCTTCTTAAGGATGGGCCAACAGCTAAGTGTTATGATTATACATTTTTTGGCGATAAAGGTGGGGAATGGATTTATGAATGTGTATGGACTGGTCTTGGTGCAAGTAATAATAAATTTGGTTCATGGAATTATGGTGCACACAATATTGAATATTGTTTTGGCTGTCATAATTCAGGAAATTTATTTGGGTGTATTGGAATAAGAAAAGGTGAATATTGTATTCTTAACAAGCAATATACTAAAGAAGAGTATTTTGATATAGTAAATCGTATTAAAAAACAGATGCAGGAAATTCCATATATAGATAAATTTGGCAGAAAATATTTTTATGGAGAAATGTTACCATCAGAAATGTCTCCTTGGGCTTATAATGAATCATCTGCCTTTGAGTGGTTCTCAATAGAAAAAGCACGGGCAATTAAAGAAGGATATTTATGGCGCGATCCTGATGCGAGAGAATATGCAGAGGCTACAATAAAGGTGCCAGAGCGCATTAAAGATGTAGAAGATAGCTTTATTAAAGAGATCTTAAAATGTCAAAATTGTGGCAAGAATTATAAAATAATAAAAATGGAATTAGATTTTTATCGGAAAATAAATATTCCAATTCCGTTGCAATGTCCGCTTTGTAGAGATTATGCTAGAATAGCTAAATTAAACTCAATGGAAGTTTTTGATCGTAAATGTATAAAATGTGGCATAGATATAAAAACGTCTTATGCTCCAGATAGGCCTGAGATTGTATATTGTGAAAGTTGCTATAATAATGAGGTAGCGTAGACATAAAACATGAAACTTGAAACATAGAACTTGAAGCATGAAATATAAAACATAAAGCATAGAGCGTAAGACATGGTTTAAGTTTCAAGTTTCAAGATTCATGATACAATAAAAATATGAAAACATTAAGAGATTACAATTTTGAGAATAAAAAGGTTTTGGTGAGGTGCGATTTTAATGTCCCCTTAGATGAGCAGGGAGATATTCTTGATGATTTTAGAATTGTTCAAGCTTTACCAACAATAAAATATTTAATTGAAAAAAATGCTAAAATAGTTTTGATTAGTCATTTGGGCGAGCCAGAAGGAATGGTTGTAGAAAATTTGAAAATGAATAATGTTGCAAAAAAACTTTCTGAATTATTAAATGTGTCAGTTCAAAAAGCTGATGATTGTATTGGGGACGATGTAAAAAAACAAATTGATAATTTAAAAGGTGGGGAAGTGATACTTTTGGAAAATTTGAGGTTTCACAAAGAAGAAACCCATTCGACAAGCTCAGGGCAAGCTAATTTAGAATTTGCAAAAGAGTTGGCTTTATTGTGCGACATTTATGTAAATGAAGCTTTTTCTGTTTCTCATAGAGCTCATGCATCTTTAGTTGGGATTACAGAATTTTTACCTTCATGTGCTGGATTTTTATTAGAAAAAGAAATTGTGAATTTAAATAAAATTTTGAAAAATCCCGAGAGACCAATGACTGTAATTGTGGGTGGTAAAAAAATAGAAACAAAATCAAAATTTATAAATAAAATTTCAGAAATTGCAGATTTTGTTTTGATTGGAGATTTGATTAAAAAAGAAATAATAGATAAAAATATTGAGTTATTATATCCAGAAAAAATATTTTCTGCAAAAGATCATTTAGAAGATCTTGCAATAGAAGAAGATACAGTCAAATTATTTAAAGAAAAAATATTACAATCAAAAACAATTGTTTGGAATGGGCCTTTGAGCTATACAGAAAATAAAGAATATGCAAAAGGAACTTTGGAAATTGCAAAAGCAATAGTTGAAAGTAAAGCTTTTTCAGTAATAGGTGGGGGAGAGACAGTAGAATTTATTAAAAGTCAAGGTATGATGGATCAATTTTCGCACGTTTCAACTGGCGGAGGAGCTATGATAGCTTACTTATCTGGTGAAAAATTGCCAGGAATTGAAGCTTTGAATATTAGTCATATTAAAAATTAATTTTAAAGATTGGCGTATAATAGTTGTAGTAATTAACAAATTTCAATTGATGATTTTCAATGATTATTTAAAAATTGGAAATTAAAAATTGAAATTATTACGCCAATGCCAGGATGCCCATGTTAAAATTAATTGTAAGACATTTTGATGTTTTCAAAAAACTAGGGCTTGTGCCCTAGTTTGTTTTATAAGTTATTCGTTGTCATAAATATATGGATCAAGAAATTTTGGAAAAATTTAAAGAACAAGATATAAAATTAGATAAGATTTATAAATCTGTAGAAAGTACAAGAAAATATTTTCTTTGGGCTTTTATTATAACAATATTAGCAATTTTTTTACCATTTATTGGTTTGTTGTTTATAATCCCTCAATTTCTGAGTATTTATACTAGCGGACTTGGTATTTAATTTTAGATATTAACTATTAGCTATTGCTTTTTTGTCTTCTTTGTGGTAGTATTAAATATACTTGAAAGATAGAGTAAATAAGCTTTATCTTTAAAAATAGGGACGGGGTCGGGTTTCTAATCAAGCAAAATAAAATAGTAAATAAAATGACAGGAACAATTAAAACTTTAACAGAAAAAGGATTTGGTTTTATCGCCAGAGATGGTGAAGCAAAAGACCTTTTCTTTCATTCTAATGATTTGTCAGGTGTAAGATTTGATGAATTAAAAGTTGGAGATGCAGTAAATTTTGATGTAATTGATACACCAAAAGGACCTTCAGCAAAGAATGTTACAAGAGCTTAATTAAAAGCACTCAAAAAACATTGCTCTCAAAGCAATGTTTTTTGTTGTGTAAAAATATTGACATATTATTGATACTATGATAATATTTTGATGTGATACGAAACTTGTTGTTTCGTAAAAAAGATCATTGACAATGATAGAAAGGAAGATCTATGAACGGAAATGGACGGGTGGTTGAGATTACAGTAGTTGAGACTCCTGAAGTTTTTCGGGGACATTTTGATGATTGCTTGGATCATCTGCACAGATGCTTACGTAGTAAATTTCCTAAAGGGTCTAATGGAACAATTGGGGCACTTAGACCTATTATGGACTTTTGTAAGACGGATAGGAAGACAGTTGTTGGTTGGCTTGAAAGTAGTGGAGAAAAAGTCACTGGGGAAAAGAAAATCTATTTGTTTTGCTTTCTTGATGCAGTCGGTTATCGAGTGTTTGAGATTAGGGATCTTGGGCAACCAAGAATTGATCTGCTCAAGATTATAGGTTACGGCGTAATGACTTGCAAGCAGGTCGCAGAGGCCTGTGGGTATACTAACGAACAGAGTCTTTATAGGGTTCTTTTAAGAAATCTTGGTGTCGGTAATCATGCCAATCAACTCATGTTGGAGCTACGAAATAGCAAAAAATACGAGTTGGCGGTTAAAGAAGCCGAGATCAAGAGCACAATCAAGTTGGATTTTTCGCTTACAGAATTGTTTCTGCAGCGGAACGTTTCCAGCGTGATGTCTATTGCCACAGGTCTTCTCAGCATGTTGGAAACTGAGGAGTTTGGTAAAGTTTTTATCAAAAGTCTTGCCAATCTTCCCGAAACTGATAAGAGGGTGATATTCAAACTCTCGGGGAAGCTGGATGAGTACTCCGCCATGATCGTGAGAGGGCAATAAAGGAAATGACAACAGAGATGTGCGTAGCTATTGTTGATAATGTCATTGCTGGTAAACACGGACACTATGCAGTGGCTCATTCTGATCGTCTTAGTTCAATTACTTTCTCGCTTGAACCTCCGGTTTGGCAAGAAAGTGATCACCCTGAGGAAGGCACGGAAGTTGTCCTTTCGGATATCCGGAAAAAGCGCGCTGGATGGCGTGCTATGTCGGCACGGTTTGTTCGGCCGTCCGATGAAAGCAATCAGTAGTTAGCAGAGAGTAAGGAGAAAAAAGATGGTTAATCCGTTGGCAAATTTGAAGACAAAGGGTCTGATGGTTCCGGTTGAGGATATTGACACTAACACTTATGTGCGGACTGGCATTGATCAGAATCGCATCGAGGTGTTGAAGTTGGTGGTCGAGAGCGATGTGAAGTTGCCACCGATTGTGTTGGTTCCTTCATACGAAGTTCTCAAGAATGGTGAAATTAGTCCGTTGAACAACGGCCGCTATTCAATGGTAGATGGGCGACATCGTTTGTGGGTGTATAAAACCATATTCGATGAAAAAAAAGTATCGTCGCTCATTGTTAACGGAATTACAACCGAAGCTCAATTGATCTCGGTTGCTTTCCAGCTCAACGCACCTGATGGTCCGTTGCCTCCCGGCAAGAATGACATTGAGCATACAGTAGGTGAACTGCTCAGGAGAAAGGTTCCCAAAAAGGAAATTCCAAATCTCTTGGGCATGCCTGAGGTGGCAATCAAGAAGTTCATTAACGATGTTGAGGCTCGCGTGAGTCACGCCGCTACGGTTCGTGCCTTCCGGCGGGTTGTCACCGATGAGGTGAGCGTCCAGGATGCTGCCAAGGCTGAAGGTATTCCGCCCGAGAAGTTGAAGAATTTCATGGCCGCAGGTCGTCGTGTTGATGTTAGGAAGCAAGATACGGATAGGACGATTCGTGAAGTAAACGAATTGTTTAATTCCGTCTCTCGCAGTATTCGTGGAACGTCGAGAAGTCTGACGAAAAGGTACGAGGACGGCGATGTGACCAGCGATGATGTTATTGATATCTACGCAAAGATGGAACAGGGTCTGAGCAAGGCGATGAAGATCGTCAAGGATTTGACCGATCGGTTCATTGCTAAGGCTGAGAGTGGCGGAGAATAAGTAACCGCATCCTCAGCGATTGCAAGTGATGGGCTCGAGCGTGTTTGGATAACACGACTCGAGCTTTTTTATTTTATAAAAGTTTTATAGTTTCTAAAATTCTTGTTTGTGTATGGAAAAAGTGGTAAAATATATAAATGTGAAAATAAAAAATGGGCGGTTAGCTCAGCGGTAGAGCATTGCATTCACATTGCAGGGGTCACAGGTTCGAATCCTGTACTGCCCACATAATTATTGTAAGAAAAATGATAAAAATAGAAAATAAATTTAAAAAAATTGTTTGGACGCAACATTCAGAAATAAAATTAAAACAATATGGATTGTCAAAATCTAAAGTATCAAATTTAATTCGCAAACCAGAAAGAATAGAAGAGGGAATTGTCCAGGGGACAACAGTTATGATGAAGACAAATCCTACTTCGCTAAAGCTTCGTAGGACAAGTCTTGTTAATAAAAAATTAGATTTGAAATTTAATAAATGGAAGCCACAGAAAGCGCCTGGAGAAATTTGGGTAATGTATAAAGATGTAACCCTTCGACACGGCTCGGGGCAAGCGATTAGAAAAATAATAAGTTGTTGGAGATATCCTGGAGTTACAAAACCTGGAGAACAAATTCCAATACCAGAAGATATAAAATTATATTTACAAAATTTTAAAGATTTTAAT
>CAINWR010000050.1 GCA_903854535.1 Candidatus Staskawiczbacteria bacterium
GATTCGTGGTGGATTGGAGTGACGTGGCTGGTGATTGAGGTGGTTGTTCTTTGTTTTTTTGTCGAGTGGAAAAGCATTCAGAATGGGACGGCGGTGATCTTTACCTCTGAGCTTGATGGTGGAACATATGTGGGTCTTGAGATGATTGGCTTTTCTCTTGACTCAAACTGTTTCATTATCAAAACTCCAGCAGGTTGCCAAGACCAAAAGGAATTTGGCAAGTGTCGTCTCATGGTGCGGTTTGGTCGTTTGGTTTTGTATATCAAGCGATTTGTTAAGTTTGTTGTAGAAATTCCCTTAAAGCAGATTCAGCTTGATATGTTTCTCAAACAAGCAGAAACTGCTGCGCCTGACAATCTTGGTTTGAATGTCAAGTTCGTTGCATTAGCAGAGCCTACTAATCCATATCTTGTTTACTATAAAGCGCCAGCAAATGTGGCGCTTGAGGCGAACAAGAGATCGGATGGTAGCCTTCGAGGATGGGTTAAGTCTGGCAACGATGAGCATGTTCAAAAAGCCAAAGGCAATGGAGTCGCGCTTTGGGATGAATTGGTTCACCCAGATAAGCTTAACTGCCTTAGCGTCTTTGAAAAGATGGAAACCGACTGGGGATATAGGATTATCCCCGAGAGCATTATTGTCGCGGATGTTATGTATGATGAGCGCACCCAAAACGCTCTTGACGAAAAGCGACAGAATGAGCTTGAAGGAGAGGCGGAGATCCGAAAGATGGAACTTCAGGTCAAGATAGCCGAGCAGAAGGGCAAAGCTGAAGTTGCAAAGCAAGAGCAAGAGCTCTTGCGTCAGAGACTCGCCGCACAGGGAACTGCTCAAGAACTTTTTGGCCCAGTGGTTGCTGTTATGGCATCACTTCGTCATATGACAGTTGAGGAGTTTGAGAAAGAACTCAAGACTGACAAGGGTCTGAGGGCTGAGCTTGATCAGTACGTGAAAGATCTTTACTCCGAGCTTCAGAAGTTCAAGACTGGCGCAGTCAAGGAATACCGAGGTCTTGAGGGTGGCGGAATTTTTTCCGCTATCCTTGCTCGCTTCCTCGAAGGCGGAAGTCTTGGCGGAGGCAGTGGTTCCGGTGGTGGTGGCCCTAGTGTCGGAACATCCGGTGGAGGCGGAAGCCCCAGCAGCGGGGCTGGTGGAAGTAGTGGTAGAGGAAAAACTTCTCCGTTGCCACCATTTAAGCCTTAAAGTAAGAATCGAATAAAGACCGACAAGGATGTCGGTCTTCTTTTTTAAATTATTCAAATTGGCTCTCTATATGTATCCGATTTTTTTTCTATGATTTTTTTAGTTTTTTTAATTTTTGCGGTATCTTCTTCATCAGTTAATATTTCGGGATCTATTTCTATAATATTAGTTTTTGTAGGCTTTTCATTTTTTATTAACCGGACTGGTAGTATTGGTGCAACCTGTTGTGACTTTATATCAGAATTTAAAAAAACACCTTTTTCAATTTCGTCTTCTGATGTTCCTATTAAAAATGGCACTATATTTTCTTGAGATTCTTGGAATATTTTTTTTGCAACATTATTATCAATTTTTAAATCTCTTTTTAAAGAATTAATGAAATTTTCTTCAGATAATTTTTCGGAAAAAAGTTTTCTGCACAAATTTGCTAAAATAAATCTATTAAAAGGTTTATTTTCTTTCAATTTTTTTGTCCACTCTTCATCGCTTTCCTCTAAATTATATTTTTTTTCAATATCTATAAGTGCGGCTTCGGCTTTTTCCGAGAATGCTATAATTGTTTCATTTTTTTTATCCATGTTAGTTAAAAAATTATTATTTTATAATCCACTAAAAGTATTTTGTGCCATATATAAAGATCTTAGTCTCCTCCATTCAGTATATCTATTTGCCGCTGCTGCTTGGTCGCCCCTAGCAACTGCATCTAAATATTCAGTTTCAGCGGTATTTAGGTCTGTTAATAATCTGTGATCAGGATCTGCCGGATTAAAATGTTGTTTAACTGCTCTTCTAAGAGGTTGTGCTGCAAGTTGAAAAGCATTAATTTTATCTGGCGTTAATCTGTCTACTCTTCTTGCGCCTCTTTCGCCCTCTAGGTGGTCTGCATCAATATTTCTTAACTGTTCGTGTGACATGCTTGTAATTGTTTCATCGAGTGCTTGTTGTGTCGCAGCTTCTATTACTTGATCTGGTGTGAGACCAGGGTTTGCTGTTGCAATTCTTCGTAATCTAGCTTCATTATTTGCACCATAATGATAATCTGCTCTCTCTGCTTCTTCTGGTCTTAAGCCATGCGTCATGGCTTCAGTTACTGCATTTGTGCGCAACGCTTGAGTGGCTGTTCGTGCAGCGGCTTGATTTTGTGCTGGGGTTAATAATGGATCATTAACATAATTAGCTTGTATTAAATCAAGTTGACCTCTTTTCATTAATGTTTTAAATCCTTCAGCTCTAGATTCTGGGTCTCTTTGATTGCCATTAATTATGTCAGCAATTTGTGTACTATTCATTCCGCCAACAATTTCGTTAAATCTTACACCGTGTTCTAGGGACTCGTCAATAGCTCTATCTTGATTTGCTTGATTGCCAAGCAAACTAAGTTTATTTTTACCTGCAAACTCTTTGGTAATAGCTGCTCTATCAAGCGCAGCCTCTTCACCTGCTCTATTTTCTTGCCACAAGGCTGCTTTCTCTGCATCAGACAATTGAGCCAAACGAGCTGAGCGCTGGTCAGCAGAAAGTCTTGCTCTGCGGTTTTTGGCTGTTATTCCAGGCGCAAGTAGACCTCTGTTTTCTAATCCTTGAGTAACACGATCTTTGGCTCTATTATACAAACCAGTGGCTCCACTAATGTTTGCTAATTTACCGCCAGCATATTTACCAGTGGCTTTGGCACCCTTATTTAAATAAGCATTTGCTTTTGAGAAAGCGCCTTTAGCTCGCGAGGTAATCATATTTGCTCCCATTGCTGAGGTTTGTAAAGATGCAAAAAAGCCTATTATTAAAAATATACTAGGAACAAAAAATACTAAAGAACTTCCTTCCCCTACTGTTGCAGAAATGCCTGGAGCTATTTGATTTCCTATATATATAAAAAATGATCCAGCTGAACCTATTATACACCATTGTATAAAATTATCTCTCCATTTCCTATAAAATTGTTGAGATATTGGAAATACTGCTGCTACAAATGCTATTGGAGATAAAATAACTAATATCCATAAAGCTATTCTTCTTGCTATAAATAATAATGCAAAAGTAATATATACAAATATTGCAACCCAATTTTGTATTAAAATACCTGTAACTTGAGCTAACCCATCAAACCAACTACTATCATCTGAAATATTAAATTCTGAAAGTTTTAATCCTTCTAGTTGTTTTGTTATGCTTTCTGTCCATGTTATATCTAAAGAATTACCAGAACGGTTAAGATAAGTTATTAAGATATTAGATGCGTCAATTGGTATTGCACATAAAGTAAGAGAAAAATTTATTAAAATAGCTGCAATAATAAGTGGGGCTAAAAGTTTTTGAGCTTCATAATTTTTAAATCTTAAAATAGTAGCTAATCCAATAACTACAAATCCCAAAACTATAAACATATAAGCTAAATTTCTTATTATTGGCCAACCAACAGATATTGCTGGATTATCAAAACCTGTATAACTTTTAAAGTTTGCATCATTTAGGGATTCATTAAATAGTTTGCTTGCCATAGAAGATAGTCCATTTGTTATTGCAATTGGTATGGCACCAACAGCCCTTATTATTGCATTTAAAACAGCTTTACCCACAGGATCAAGTCCATCTCCAGTGCCAGTCATAACAACTGATGTAGCTTTATATGTTTGGCAAGCAAAGCTTGCAGTAGAGCCAAATGGCATAGCTCCTATTGCCCAGCAAGCCCAATCAGAAAGAGCATAAGTTTTGGCGGGGAAAACTGTTCCGCTAATAACAAAAAACAAAAGAATTATTACAAAAAATCTTTTGCTTTTAAAAATGTTTAAAATATTTCTACAAATTTGAGAAAACAAATTTTTGATTTGCAAAGCCATAAATATTTTTTAGAAAATTATATGTTAAATAATTATACATCTAATTAAAAAATCAAGCAAATAAGAATTACAATGTAGGCTGTGAATAACTTCTGCTAGAGGCTAGGGTGCAGGGGATAGGGTCTAGTTGTTGTTTTCTAATTTTGAGATCATTGCGTTGAGCATCTTTAAAATTTCTTGTAATAAATTTTCAACAGTTAAATAGTTTATTTCTTGATATAAATTTTTTGCTATTATTATTTGAGTTTCCAATTCATTTGCAGAGCCATAGGCAATTCTTAGAAATTGTAAATATTCTTTTAGGTTTCTTCTTGAATAACCTTCAGCAATATTTGATGGTATTGAAATAGTAGCTCTCCGCATTTGAGAAGTTATTCCATAAATTTCATCCTTGGGGAAATTATTTGTTAATAAATAAATGTGTTTTGTTAATTCTATAGATTTCTGCCAGACTATTAATTCTTTGTGAGAATTTAACATGTTATTTAAAATCTAATTTTATTTAAAAATTCTGCACCCTAGACCCTGTCCCCTAGACCCTCTGCACCTTGCGCGAGATTTTTCCAGTCTTCTATTGATAGTGTTTCTGCGCGTTGATTTGGTTTTATATTATTTTTCAAAAGCCAAGCATCTACTGCTTTTCTTTCCATTTTTAGAGCACTGCAAAAATTATTTGCTAATTGTTTTCTTGGGTGAGAAAATCCAGCTTTTACAATCTTAAAAAACTCTGAACTCTCAATCCTAGACCCTATATCCTTAATTGAAATAATTGCGGAATCTACTTTTGGAGCTGGCAAGAAACAGTTCTTAGAAACATAAGAAATAATTTCTGGTGTTGCATAAAACTGCACTGATACTGCAAGTAAATTCATAAAAGGAGGTTTGGCACAAATTCTTTGCGCTACTTCTTTTTGAATAAGCAAAATAATCTCTTGTGGTGGATTTTCACATTCTAAAAAAGTTCTAATTAAATGAGAGGTAAGATAATAGGGAATGTTGGCAATCAGCTTGTATTTAGGGTATAGGGTATAGGGTTTAGGGTCTAGTGTAAGGGCGTCGCCTTCTATTATATGTATGTTATGAAAATCTTTAAGAGTCTCTGCTAAGATATTTACCATATCATGATCCTTTTCTATGGCAATTACTTTGCCAGCTAATTTTGCAAGTTCTTGGGTAAGCGTCCCAATACCTGGCCCTATTTCTAAAACAATATCTTTTTTAGATAAATTACTAGCTAAAATAATTTTATCTAAAATATTTTTATCAATCAAAAAATTCTGGCCCAAACTTTTTGATGGCTTGATTTGATACTTATCTAAAATTTCTTTAATTTTTGTAGGTGAAGTTAAGTTCATATAAAGTGAATAAAATGCTTGACTTAATCATATGGTAAGTGATATATTAAAGTCAATGGGAACATTAGATTTTTCCAATAAAAACAACAGAAAAACTGGTAAACCTAGGGGATTTATACGCAATCCTTTGTTTTATTTTGGGCTTTTTTCTTTATTATTGTTTGCAGTTGTTTGTTTTGGATATGAGGATTATTCTAAGTTTAATAATGCATTAAAGAACAAAGAAGTTTTGTTGAATTCATTTCTTGAAGATCAAAATAGTACTCAAGAAGATATATTTGTAGATTCTAGCAATATTTTAGCTTTAGAGGTTCCAGACTTGAAAATAGTAAATGATAATAGTGTGTATGGAGTTTCCTCTCATAGAGTTTTAAGCACTCAGGTTTTAGGAGCTATTTTTGGAGAAGAATCTCAAAATTCAAATGAAATTACAGAATATACTGTAGCTCCTGGAGATACTGTTGATTCAATAGCTCAGAATTTTGGCATAACAGCAAATACTATACTTTGGTCAAATAATCTTTCAAAAAGTTCTACATTAAAAGTAGGACAAACTTTGGTAATATTGCCAGTGTCAGGACTTTTACATATTGTAAAATCAGGAGATACAATTTCTGATGTTGCTAAAACTTATAAAGCTAAAATTGATGAAATAATTTCTTATAATAATTTTAAAAATGAAAATGATATATTTATTGGAGATATTATAATAGTACCTAATGGAACAATGCCAGTAAAATCAGTAGTTTCAAACAATCAATCTCCAATAGCAAATAATTACTTTATAATTCCAGTTGAAGGTACAATAAGTCAAAGATTACACTTCTATAATGCAGTTGATGTAGCTAATAAATGCGGAACTCCATTTTATGCTGCAGCTTCTGGGGTTGTGCAAAGAGTGGCTTATGGCTGGAATTTGGGAGGTGGTAATTATATTACAATATTACATCCAAACGGAGTAGTTTCATATTATGGGCATTTTATGACTTCATTTGTAAAACCAGGAGATGTTGTAAAAACAGGAGATAGAATTGGGTTGGTTGGTGGTGGTAAGGGCATGGCTGGAGCTGGGAAATCAACTGGTTGTCATTTACACTTTGATATTAGAGGAGCTAAGAATCCTTTATCTTCATATCTATATGGCGCAATATTAAGATTTAAAAAATAAAAAAATCGTCTTAAAAATTTAAGGCGATTTTTTTTATGCATAAAATATTTTAATTTAATATTATTTCAAATCTGTGATATTCTTGCCCACCATATTTTCCAGGCTTATTAAGTAGATTGAAACCTTTTTTAAGATAAAATTCTTTAGTGTTGTATTGATAAAATGTATAAGCTCTAAGAGTATTTAAATTATTATCTTTAGTATATTTTTGAGCAAAATTTATAAACTGCGTGCCTATTCCCTTATTTTGGAATTCTTTAATTATTGCCATTGTCTCTATATACATTATATTTTGCCTTTGGCGGAAGCTCATAATGCCTACTATTTCATTATTATTTTTAGATATAAAATATTCTCCTTTATTAATTTGCTTTTCTATAAAATCATCTTTATTCCATACAAAATCAATATCAGACATTGTATCAATTTTAAGTAATTTGGCAATTTCTTTTATGCCTTGCTTATCTTTTAATTCTGCTTTTGTGATTTCCATAAATGCATTATAGCATTTTTTATTTTTTAAGCAAAAAATTTTTATATTAATTTATGTTGAGTTTTTTTAATACCTAAATGCTCATATGCTAAAGCTGTTGCCATTCTACCTTTGGGGGTTCTTTCAATAAATCCACATTGCATTAAATAAGGTTCATAGATATCTAAAATTGTATCTTCTTCTTCAGAACTTGCAGCCGACAAAGCTTGAAGCCCTACTGGTCCTCCATCAAACTTTTCAATAATTGATTTTAAAATTCTTTTATCTCCTAATTCCAAACCCATATGGTCTACATCTAAAAAGTTTAAACTGCTTTCTGCAATTGTGCTTGTAATTAAGCCTGTTCCATTTACTTCTGCAAAATCTCTTACTCTTTTTAAAAGACGGTTAGCAATTCTTGGAGTAAAGCGAGATCTTTTAGCTACAATTTGTGTGGCTTCTGGCTCTATTTTTATTTTAAATAAATCTGCTGATCTATTAATTATTTTTTCAATATCTTCTTGATTGTAGAAGTTCAATTGAAATGTAGCACCAAATCTGCTTCTTAATGGAGAAGATAACATACCTGGTCTTGTGGTAGCTCCAATTATAGTAAAACGAGGTAATTTTAGTTCCATAGTACGAGCCATTGGTCCTTTGCCTAAAATTAAATTGAGTTTGTAATCTTCCATCGCAGGATATAAATATTCCTCAATTGTTTTGTGCATTCTATGTATTTCATCAATAAATAAAACATCTCCTTCTGACATATTGGTGAGAATTGCAGCTAGATCTCCTGCTCTTTCAATAGCGGGCCCAGAAGTAATACGAATATTTGTGCCCATTTCCAAAGCAACTAAATTAGCTAAAGTAGTTTTACCCAATCCAGAGCTTCCATAAAGTAAAATATGATCAGGTGACTGAGATCTTTTTTTAGCTGCTTGAATGATTATGCGGATATTTTCTTTTACTTTGTCTTGTCCTACATAATCAGACCATTTTTGAGGTCGAAGTGCAGAATCTAATATTTCATCTTCTTTACCTTGATTTTGTGCAGGTTTTTTATCTTTTTTATCTAATACGCTTGACATAGGATTTGTATTATGCTATAATGATTATATTGTGATTTTAATGCTCAAAAAATAATTTTCTGCTACCGCTCGCTTGCCAGCGCAAGCTCGCTCAGTTTCGGCGATTTTTCGCCTCGCTTTGCTCGGCGAACCATGCAAAATCGCCTGCAAGGTACGCTGAAAATTATTCTTTTCGCATTCTGAAATTTAAAAACAGTTTTGGAGTCGGAGGTCCTATTTGGGTTTATTTCAGTTTATGGGTAATCTTGCTCAGGCTCGATTATTCCTCAATTAAACCTTTGCTTGTATCCCAGATACAAAGCTCCTCTGACTCCTAAGCTGTTTTTTTGTGTTATTCTTCTTCGATATTCTTCTTGACTTCATCTAAAGTAGTTTTGCCGAGAGCTATTTCAATTAATCCTGATTGCCACATTGTAATCATACCTTTTTTAATTGCCATTTCGCGTACTGCAGAAACTGCAGGTTTTGTAAGAATAAATTTTTCTATTTCAGAGTCTACTAAAAATGCTTCATAAAGCCCTGTTCTGCCTTTGTATCCTGTGAAGTTGCAAGCTTCACAGCCTTTTTCATTAATACGAGCTATTTTTATAGACATTAAATCAGGTACACTTACATCTTTATTGTTTTTAATATTTTCTTTTTCTAAGCCTTGTTTTAAAACTTTTAATTCTTCAGCTGTTGGTTTATCTAGTTTTGAGCATTTACTACAAACTTTTCTCACCAATCTTTGCCCAATTGCCATTTTTATTGCAGGAGCTACAGAAGCAGCATCTGCCCCCAAATCTACTAAGCGAGGAATTGTGCCAGCAGCATCATTTGTGTGTAAAGTTGATAAAACCAAGTGTCCAGTTAAAGATGCTTGCAGGCCGATTTTGGCTGTTTCTAGATCACGAATTTCACCAACCAAAATAACATCAGGATCTTGCCTTACAATTGATTTCAAGCCATCTGCAAAAGTATAGCCTTTCTCTGGAGCTACTTGTGTTTGAGAAACTCCTTTTAAGTGATATTCAATTGGATCTTCTATAGTAATTATTTTTATTTCTGGATTTTGAATTTTCATCAAAAAAGCATAAAGGGTCGTTGTCTTACCAGAACCAGTAGGGCCTGTTACAATAATCATTCCATTTGGTTTGTTGATTTCTTTTTCAAATATTTTAGCTAGATCTTTCCTTAAGCCAAGAGCATCTAAAGTGATTAAATTTTCTGGGTTTAAAATTCTCATAACAATAGATTCTCCGTATTCAGCAGGCAATACAGAAGTTCTCATTTCAATAAGTAAATTATCTATATTTATAGAAAATCTTCCATCTTGGGATTTGTCTTTTATATTGAGCTTAAGTTTGCTAAGTAATTTTAAGCGCGAAACTAATTGATTGTAAATTGTGTGATCAAAAAAAATGACATCATGCAAAATGCCATCAAGTCTTATTCTTAATCTAGCTTGAGATTCTTCTGGTTCAATGTGAATATCAGAAGCACCTAAACTGATTGCAGAATATAAAATTATATCTAAAAGAGAGGTTGTCTCGCTAGTTAAATGTTGCTCTACCCTTTCTTTGAAATTAGTAATATTTTTTACTTCATTATTTATTTCTTGGATTATGCTGGTATTTATTGCTACAGCTCCTAATATTTTTTTTGAATCTTGCATATTTATAAAATTAAATTTTTAATTTTCAAAATATTTTAAAATGTTTTCACGATTTATCTCTAAATTTTGTTCTGCTAATTTTGCTAAAACTGCATTTACAATTTCTTTATGTTCACCTTCTACTTTTGAAGGATAAAGTTCTTTAACTATTTTTTCTCGATCTCCTTCTTTATTCATTAAGATGCCAGCAGTTTCTAAAACTATTGAATTGGTCTTTGAATTTGTAAAATTATCAGAGTAATTAATTAAACCTGTAAGCAAACAAGTAGCATTTTCTTTCTTTAATGAATCTTCTTTAATTGATTTTATTATATCTAGAACTATTTTAGATATTGAACAATCTTCTACTAAATTTATTTTACCAAAATTTTTATTATTTTGCACATCATTATCAATATTTAAAATATCTGATTGCATTAAAAATGCAAATTGATTTAATTTATTTTCTAATTCTTGTCTAAAATCTTTAATTCCTAAGCTTATTATTAAATCAGGTCTTGCATCTGTATAATAAAAAGAAATATTATCTTTTTTTATATTACCTTGATCTATTGTTAAATGAATTTTTAAACTTTCTTCTGATTTCTCGTAATAGATCTGTGATACTTGGGTTATAGAGCTTGGAATAGAGATTACAAAATTTCTTGGATAAGAAATAAAATCTGAAGATGGTATTAAGAATTTAAATTTTTCTGGGAAATTTTCTATTATTATATTTACATTTTTATCTAATTGCTTTAAAGTATAAAAAAGAGCTAAAGCTGTGGGAATGGCTTCTTTAGAATTTTCTGCAGGAATAAGATAGATATTTTTAGCTTCCTCTATTAATTTTTTTACATCATTTAAATCTTGCATATATTACACATTATGTTATTTTAATTTTAAAGTCAATATGAAAAAATATATTACAAAAAACTATAAACAAACTCAAAAACTTGGCCAAAATTTAGCTAAAGAGATTTTACAATTTCCAACTCAAAAAAAAGCTATAGTTATTTTGCTTTATGGAGATTTAGGTGGCGGAAAAACTACTTTCTTGCAAGGATTTGCTAAGGGTCTTGGAGTTAAGGAAAAAGTCTTAAGCCCCACATTTGTTATCATGAAAAAATTTTCAATTGCTAAAAATATAACATCGCATAAAAGTAGCGATCGTCATATTTATGCGATAAGGAGTTTTTTAAATTTTTACCACATTGATGCTTATCGTTTGCAAAATTATAAAGATGCACAAGAACTTGGTTTAAAAGAATTATTTAAAGACCCAGAAAATATCATAGCTATAGAATGGCCAGAAAGAATAAAAAAAATATTACCAAAAAATGTAATAAAAATGAACTTTAAATTTGTTTCAAATAAAGAAAGAGAGGTTTTAATAAATTTAAAAAGATAGTATAATAATAGAATATGGAAAATAAAAACAGATTAATTATTATAGATTCTAATGCCTTGCTTCATCGGGCTTTTCATGCTTTGCCACCTTTAGCTACTAAAAACGGAGAGCAAACAGGAGCAGTATATGGTTATCTTTTGATTTTGTTTAAAGCAATTGCAGATCTAAAAGCTAATTATATTGTAGCTTGTTTTGATACTAAAGCCTCTACTTTTCGTCATGAAATGTTTAAAGATTATAAAGGTACAAGAGCTAAAACCCCAGATCAAGTAATAATGCAATTGCCAAAAATAAAATTAATTTTAGATAAGTTTAAAATTCCTATCTTTTTTAAAGAAGGAGTAGAAGCTGATGATCTAATCGCCACTATTTGCCAAATAGCCCCAAAACAATTAGATAATTTAGAAATATATATTTTATCTGGGGATTTAGATAATTTGCAACTTGTCAACGAGCAGGTAAAGGTTTATACTTTAGGTAAGGGCATAAAAGATACAGTTGTTTATGATGAAGAGAAAGTTATGAGCCGTTTTGGCGTAAGACCAGATCAAGTAATTGATTTTAAAGCTTTGACTGGAGATCAATCAGATAATATCCCAGGAGTTAAAGGTATTGGTAAAACAACAGCATCAGATTTATTACAAAGGTATAATAACATTAAAGAATTGTATGATGAATTATCTACAGACACAGCAGTACTAAAACCAAAAGTAAAAGAACTTTTAAAAGCTAATAAAGATAATGCATTTTTATCTTTTGCTTTAGCAGAAATGAAAAAGGACGTGGATATTGATTTTAAAATAAATGATTGCAAGTTTGGTAATTTTGATGTAAAAGAAGTTTCAGAAATTTTATATCAATTTGAGTTTAATACATTGGTTAGTAGATTATCGTTTTTAAAAAATAATTAATATCTTAAAAATTATGAATAAAATCACTTTAAAAATCGCTTTCCCAATAATTTTAACTGGTATATTTTCTATAATAATTTTTATTGCATTAAATTATGGTAAATTAGAAGATGAAGTTTATTTTGTATTTATTTTTTTATCAATATATGTATTTTTGTTTGGGTTTGCTATTGGGCAAAATTTTTCCTATCCAGTTAAAAAGCTTTTAAAGCGAGCTACAGAGCTTAGCCAAGGAGATTTGAAAACTAGAGTTTATCTTGAAACTAAAGATGAGCTTGGAGAGTTATCAAAAGTTTTTAATAAAATAGCTCAAGATTTAGAGGAAAGCAAATCAGCAAATATGATTGCAGAAGAAGCTACAGATATTAAAGTTAAGGCAAGAACTCAGGCTTTAGAAGAAACTATATCAGCTTTAGAGCAAAAAGTTAGAAATAGAACTGTTGAATTAGATAAAGTTATAAAAGAAATTGAAAAAACAAGAGATGAACTAAATACTAAAAATCAAGAAATAGATAAATTAAAAAATGAAGTTAATAATATCAAAACATCAAAAAAACCTACAGTAAAGAAAAATAAATCAGAGGCAATAGTTGAAGAAAATATATCAGAAGATTCAGTTAATTCAAAGCCAGATAGTGATACAAGGCCTATAGATGAAAATCAAGAATAAGTATAAATAATTTTTAATATGCCAGAATTACCAGAAGTACAAACAACAGTAAATGGTTTAAATAAAAAGGTCCTTTCAAGGGCCTTTGTTGATGTGTGGTCAGATTGGGGAAAATTGCTTAAAAAGCCAAATTTTTCCACCCAAGGCGGACCAGCCTCGGGCTGGAATTTAATTAAAAGACAAATTAAAAATAAAAAGATAATAAAAATTTATAGAAGAGCAAAAAATATTATTTTAAATTTGCAAGATGATTATTCTTTATTAATTCATTTGAAAATGACAGGTCATTTGCTAGTTGGAAAATGGAAATTTGAAAATAAAAAATGGAAACCAGTAGATGCAAAAAGTCCTTTAAATGATCCATATAATAGATTTCTGCATATTATTTTTTTCTTAAATAATGGAGAAATGCTGGCTTTATCAGATGCTAGGAAATTTGCTAAAATTGAATTATGGCAAACAAAAGATTTAGAAAAAGAATTACAAAAACTTGGGCCAGAACCACTTGAAGGTGACTTTACATTTGCAAAATTTAAACAAGCTTTGTTAAGGCAAAACCCGCCTTCGCTAAAGCTTCGGCGAGGCAAGGTAAAACAAATTTTAATGATTCCAGAAATTATAGCTGGTATTGGAAATATTTATTCTTCTGAAATTTTATGGCATGCAAAAATTCATCCTGAGAAATTAGTACAAAATTTAAATGATAAAGAATTAAAAGAAATTTATAATGCAGTAAAAAAAGTTTTAACTTTGGGGGTTTCTTTGGGTGGAGAAAGCTTTTCTGATTATAGAAAAGTTGATGGCACAAAAGGAGATTTTGATGATGAAAGAAGGGTTTATAAAAGAGAAAAAGAAATTTGTGTTCGCTGTAAAAAAGAAAAAATAAAACGTATATCAATAGCTCAACGCAGTGCCTTTTTTTGCCCTAATTGCCAAAAAATATGAATTTGCCCAAGGCCGGACCTCGGGCGATTTTTTTATACACAGTTTTGTATTGACTTTTGGCCTGCGGGGGGGTATTATGAGATAAAGACAAAAATCTAAAGGTCGATAAAGAGTCAAAATATTTAAGGTACAAAAATAAAAACATGAAAGGAGAATTAAAAGAGATGGCTTCTGCCGAAGCAGAAACAGCTAGATCTGCTGAAATGAAATTTCAAGAAGCAATTAATTTACTGAATGAAATTTCAAGAAAAGACGGATATGATATTATTTCGGCTATTGGGTCTACTATGGAAGGCGGGGGTCCAGACGAACACTCTAAATGGGGAAATATCGCAAAAAATTTATCTGAAGTTCAAAAATATCTACGGGGGAAAGTTATAGAAGAATAGTAATAAAATGTAATTGTAAACAGTCCATAGAAGTTGGGCTGTTTTTTTGTGGCTTGTTATGTTATATTAAAATTAATAAAATTGCCCGAGCTCGGGGCTCGGGTAAAATCGGGTAAAATATATGCCAAGAAGAAAAGAACAATTTATAACTGGCGATTTGTATCATATTATCGCCAGGGCGCTTGACAATAATTTGATTTTTAAAGACGAAAATGATTATTTTCGTGGGATTTTTTCTATTTATGAATTTAATAACTCTAAGCCAGTTTCCATAAAAGAAAGAAGAAAGACAAGAACAAGATTTAAAAAAGTAGCCCGAGCTCGGGGCTCGGGCAGTTTCGAGATTATTGAAGATGATAATAGAGAAAAAATGGTGGAAATTTTAGTATTTAGTTTTATGCCGAATCATATTCATCTTTTAGTTAGACAAATCAAAGATGGTGGAATTTCAAAATTTATGCAAAAAATCGGCGGTGGATATGGAATGTATTTTAATAAAAAATATGGTCGCAGGGGGCATGTTTTTCAGAATGAATTTAAGTCAGTTCGCATAGAAAACGATAGGCAATTAATTGCAGTTGTAAATTATATTCACGCCAATGCAATTTCATTGGTTGAGTCAAATTTTAAAGAAGAAGGAATCAAGAATACTGAGAAAGTTTTAGAATTTTTAGAAAATAAATTTCGATGGTCAAGTTTATTTGATTATTTAGGCAAAAAAAATTTTGAGTCAGTTACAGAAAGAAGTTTTATTTTAGAACTTTTAGGTGATTTGGAAGGTTGTAGAAATTTATTGCGCGATTGGATAAGTTATAAAAAAGTTTCTCAAAACAATAAAGAACTATTTTTAGAAGATTAAAAAACAGCCCGAGCTCGGGGCTCGGGCAAATTAAGTTTATGATTATATTTTTGTATGGGGCGGATTCTTACCGTTCTAAAGAAAAATTAAATGAAATAATTTTAGGTTATAAGCAAGTAAATAAATCTGGCTTGAATTTAGTGTATTTTGACCCTTCGATAAACTCAGGGCAAGTTACTTATGAAGATTTTATAAATATTTTTAAAGTAGCTGGTATGTTTGCAGAAAAGAAATTAGTTGTTCTTAAAAATTTATTTTCTGCTAAAAACTTTCAAGAGAACTTTTTAGAAAATGTTAAAAATTTAGAAACTCAAAAAGATATTATAATTATTTTTGAAGAAGATAAAGTAGATAGCCGTTTAAAAATTTTTAAAGAATTAAAGAAAAATGTCA
>CAINWR010000051.1 GCA_903854535.1 Candidatus Staskawiczbacteria bacterium
ATTATTTTATAAAAATAATATTAGATTTAAATTTTATTATGCGTCTATCTATAAACACATTAACACAAGTTATCCACAGCTTAATAACAGGTGTGCATATTTTGTTCTTATTTGACACAAACTAAGAAAAAAGCGAAAATACAACATTAAAAATAATTTAAGATAATTTTTATGGATAATAAAGAATTATGGCAATCAGTTTTAGCTCAGATGCAATTTCATGTATCTAAAGCAAATTTTGCTACATGGTTTCAAAACACAGAAATTATTTTAAAAGAAGATAAAACAGTTGTTATATCTGTGCCAAATGCCTTTTCAAAAGAGTGGTTAAGTAATAAATACAATAAACTAATCTTAAAAGCTTTACACGAAGTAGATGATCAAATTAAAGATTTAAGTTTTATTATTAAACCACAAGCATTAAAAACACCCCCTCCACCAATAAAAAGTACTTTAAATGATAAAATAGATACTGAGCAATTAAAATTTGATGAATTTAAAATTAATAAAGATACAAACTTAAATCCAAAATACACTTTTGACAATTTTGTGGTTGGATCATTTAATGAATTAGCTCATGCAGCATCTCTTGCTGTTTCAGAGAATCCTGGAGCTATATATAATCCTTTATTTATATATGGTGGAGTTGGTTTAGGAAAAACACATTTAGTTCAAGCTATTGGAAACAAAATATCAGAAGATTCAAAAAAGAAAAAGGTAAAATATATTTCTTCAGAGAAATTTGTATCTAATATTGTTTCAGCTATAAGAGCAGGAAATATTGATGCATTTAAAAATAGTCTTTCCTCAATTGATGTTTTAATAATTGATGATATTCAATTTCTAGCTGGTAAAAATAAAACCCAAGAGGAATTTTTTCATACATTTAATTCATTATACGAAAAAAATAAACAAATTGTGCTCTCTTCAGATAGACCACCAAATGCAATACCAGAATTAGAAGAAAGATTAAGATCTAGATTTGAAGGTGGTATGATAGCAGATGTAAGTTTACCTGATTATGAAACCAGACTTGTAATACTTAAAAACAAAGCTCAAGAGAAAAATTTAAATATTTCTGAAGATATTTTAGAATATATAGCAAGTAATGTGAAGAAAAATATTAGAGAATTAGAAGGAGCATTAAACCGCCTGTCTTTACATATGAAAACCAATACTAATAACAGCCTTAATCTTGAATCAGCAAAGCAATTATTAAAAGGTTTTATATTCTCCCCATTTGATGTTGTAAATTATAAAAAAATCATAGAAACAGTTGCAAAATTCTACAGCTTAGATGAAAAAAGTATTTTTAATTGCACAAGAAGAAAAGAGATTGTAAAACCAAGACAAGTTGCTATGTTTTTACTCAGAAAAGAACTTAAATATTCATTCCCTGCAATTGCCAGAAAATTTGGAGGAAAAGATCATACAACAGCTATATATGCTTACAAAAAAATACTTCAAGAAAATGAAGAAAATAACAAATTAACAGAAGAATTAAACCTTATAAAACAAAGAATATACAGTGGATAAGTAGTAAATAAAACATAGTAAAAAACCTTAACAATAAATTACTTTAAATTTATACTAAAAATATTAACAGTTTATATAATTATATAATTCATTATATTATCCACAACTTCTTAACACAAAAACTCTATTCAGTAATCACTATAACAAAAATAAAAAA
>CAINWR010000052.1 GCA_903854535.1 Candidatus Staskawiczbacteria bacterium
AGAAAAAGTTCCACCTGCTTGCGTGTAGTGACCACCACCAATCGTAATTTGAGCTCCTGCTGTTTGTGTAATTGTCCCTGTATATCCTGAAGCAATGTTGATGCCAGAAAAAGAAACTGTGACAGGAATGTTAGCGTTGTTTGTACAGTTGCTAACAAAGTAAAGTACATCTGCAGACCCCGGAGCTGATGCGGGATTTGTGCCTGATCCGCAAGAGCTAGCTGTGGTTGCCCAGTTGGTGTTTACATTAGTATTTGCTCCATTAGCTCCTACCCAATAAAAGCTAGCTGCAAAAGATTGTAAAGGCGAAAAAACAGCAGTGCATATAATAACTGTTGAGAATATAGATAATAATAAAATTCTACTGTTCATTTATATTATTAATATTTCATTATTTTATCATTTATCTATTATGTAAACAATAGGATTGATTATATAAAGTGTGAATAAAAAAACAGAACTTATAATTACACAAATTCTGTTTTATGATATTTAATTAATTTAATATTTCAACCTTGTCCCCCAACTTCAAATTACTTTTCTTTGACAATCCACCATTAATTTCCAATACATATTTAGCATTTTTTTGAGGATTTATTTTTGGACAAAAAAATGTTTTACAAGGCTGAGTAAATTCTGAAATATAAACAATTTCCTCATTCTCATTAATCCAAATAATATCAAGAGGAATTTTAGTATTTTTCATCCAAAAAGGATAATTTGCTTCCTTATTAAAAACAAATAACATACCTTTATCTTGCTCTAATTTTTCACGAAACATCAAGCCTTTTTCAATCTGAAAATTATCTCTAGCTAATTCCACCTCAAAACAATTTTTATTTATGCAAACTTGACCAGTATCATAAATAATATTTTTCTTTAGTCTTAAATTAGAAACTTCCCAAGCTAAAACCGCTAAAATCACAACAATACTAATAACCAACAACACTTGCATATATCTTGTCATAACTTTATTTTCTAGAATCTTGTTTTGCTAAAATTATTTTTTTAGCTAAATCCATAGCCATTATTCTTGGATTTATTTTTTTCTTCAAAGATTCTATCATCACATCTCTTGTAGCTCTCGTAATTTTATTTTCTACAAGCTTAAACATTTTTTTAGAATCATAGCCCTTGTATTCTGCATATGAAGAAATTACACCTCCAGCATTAGCTACAAAATCTGGTACAAACATAATCCCCTTTTTAAATAATTCATCTTCCACGTTTTCTCTCATCGGAATATTACCAGCTTCTACAATTAATTTTGCTTTAATATTATTTTTATTACTTTCATTTATAACATCAGTTACAGAAGCTGGAATCAAAATATCTACGGGAATTTTCCAGAAATCTTCTGAAGTAATTTTCTTGCCACCAGAATAACTTGTAATTTGCTTTTTGTTTTTTATAATTTCTTTTATTTGTTTCTCATCAAACCCATTTTCTGCCAAAATAGCACCAGAAGCATCAGCTATTGCAATTACCTTAGCCCCCATCTCCGTCAGGAAAGTATAAGCAAAAGTTCCTACATTACCAAATCCATGTATAGAAACTATAGCTTGCTTAATATCAATCCCCAAAACTTCTGCTGATATTTTTGTAGAACAAGCCACCCCAAAACCAGTACTACCAAATTCGTGAGGTAAACCACATTTCTTTGATTTTTTACCAGAACTTTTAGCACTTGACTGCCGACGAGACAAGCATAAATTTGATGGTTTTCCAGTAGCTGAATCAAAAATTCCAGTAGCTTCTACAAATTGAGCCATTTCCAATTCTCCTGTATTTACATCAGGACCTGCAATATATTTCTTAATTAACAATGGCTTAATTGCTTTTGCAAAACCCTGCATTAATACTTTCTTTTGTTCAGGCGTTCCGCCCTTCCAAATAATTCCTGACTTTCCTCCACCAAAAGGAATTCCAGCAATTGCATTTTTCCAAGTCATCGCACGAGCAAGTCTTCGCACTTCTTCCTCAGTTACATTTGGTGTCATACGAATGCCACCCTTACCTGGCCCCAATGTAGTATTATCAACAACCAAAAAACCATGTAATCCAATTTTTTCATTATGAACTTTTACTATTAACTCCGGCCCCCATTCATCATCTTTTATAACTTCCATAAAAATTAAATTCTATTTAATATTAAGTTTCACTTTAATTACATTTTTTCATAAATTTATTTACCGCCTTTTAAATGTTTTTTTATATCACCCAAAATCTGATCTAATTTATAATCTGATTTTGTATAATATTTCTCAACTCCCAAAGCCAAATAACATTTAACTTTTTCTTCAGAGGCAGTATTAGAAACAACAAAAATAGGTATATTTTTCCATTTTGAACCATCTTCTTTTATTTTAGCTACTAAATCTAACCCATTATCTTTACCAAGCAAATAATGATCTAACCATATTACGTCAATTTTCATTTTTTCATTTAAATAACTCAATGCTTGTTTAACAGTTCTAGCAGTTACTACACTACATCCGCATTTTTCAACTTTAGCCTTTATAACGTCTTGTAGGGGCTTTTCATCTTCAACAACTAAAATATTATACATATATTTTATTAACTTAATTTTTTAACACCTTCCCTCTTTGCCATTCCAGCAAAGGGAATTAAAACATAAAAACTAGTGCCCTTATTAACTTCCGACTCAAACCACACCCTTCCACCTGAATGCTCAACAATAAATTTTATAAGATACAGCCCAAGACCAGAGCCATTAGTATCTTTTTCTTTAATGTTATCAGCTCTATATAATTTTTCAAATATCTTTGATTGTGCTTCTTTTGGGATACCATAACCATTATCTGAAACTTCAATTAAAATTCCTTCTTTATTATTTTTAACAAATAATGATATGCTCCCTTTTTCGGGAGTATACTTCATAGAATTAGAAAGTAAATTCTGAAAAATAACATTCATCAACTTTGGATCAACATTTATTTTTGGCAAATCCTTATCATATTTTTCAATAAATTTTTGCTTTTTATTCTTTATTTGTGGCAAAACATCAGCAATTGATTGCTTTGCTAATTCTACAATATCACATATTTCAGGATCAATAGCTAGCGTACCTAGCTCTATTCTAGAGACATTTAAAAGAGCATTAACTAAATCTACCATTCGCTTATTTCCTGCGTAAATTTCTTCCAAAAACTTTTTTTGTTGTTTATTAATTTTTCCAGCATCTCCACCTAAAAGCATTTCAGTATACCAGTTTATCGTAGACAATGGTGTACGTAACTGATGAGAAGCAAGAGACACAAACTCTGTCTTAGCTCTATCAACCTGTTTTTCTTTTGTAATATCTATCGCTATTACAGATATTCCAGTTATTTCTCCATTGGAGTCTTTTATTGGTGAAACAGAAAGAGAGACATCTACTTTTTGTCCAGATTTTTTAACTCTTATTGTTTGATAATGTTCGATAAATTCTCCTTTGGCTACTCTTGCCATAATATCCTCTAATTCAGTATATTTTTCTTTTGGTACTATAAGTTTAATTGACCTGCCTATTATTTCAGTAGCCTTCCATTCATATAAATTTTCAGCGCCACCATTCCATTCGATTATAATACCATCTATAGTTTTGGCAATTATAGCTTCATTAGCATTTTCCACTATAGAAGCTAATTTTATAGATTTATTTTTTTCTTCTTCAACATCATCTAAAATATTTAAAATAGCTTTTTGTTGTTGGTCCATTTTATCAGCTCTCTCTTTAAGTTCTTTAGTTTGCTCTGTAACTTTTTTATCGATTTCAGTCCTAGATTGTTTTACTGCTTCTATCATTTTAGAAAAGGATATAGCCAATTCATTTATTTCATCTTTATTTTTAAATAAACTAACATCAAAATCAAAATTGCCTTGTTCAATTTTATTTATAGCTTTCTTAAATTTATTAACAGGAGCAACTATGATTTTCCTGAAAAAGAATATTACTACAAATATAATAAAAATAAAAAA
>CAINWR010000053.1 GCA_903854535.1 Candidatus Staskawiczbacteria bacterium
TATAAAAAATTATATAAATAATAATTAATGTTTCAATTTTTAGGGGATTTATTTAATCTTTTTTTGTATAAACCATTGTTTAATTCTTTGGTTTTATTTTATAATATAATTCCAGGCCATGATTTTGGAATAGCTATAATATTTTTGACATTAGCAATTAAATTCATATTATATCCTTTATCTGTTGTTGCATTTAAATCACAAAAAGTTTTACAGGATTTACAGCCAAAAGTAAAAGAAATTCAAGAAAAATTCAAAGATGATAAAGAAAAGCTTGCTAAAGCAACTTTAGAACTTTATAAAAATGAAAAAATCAACCCTTTTTCTGGATTGTTTTTAGCATTTATACAATTACCAATATTAATTGCATTATATAATGTTTTTTGGCAAGGATTAAAACCAGAGCAATTAAATAATTTGTATACTTTTATAAATAATCCAGTAAATATAAACCCATTTTTTCTAGGATTTATTGATCTATCAAAACCAAACTTATATTTTGCTATAATAGCTGGAATATTGCAGTTTTATCAGACAAAAATGGTTTCTTCTTCTAACAAGGTGAGCAATAAGAATGATATGGCTCAAGCAATGCAAACTCAAATGCTTTATGTATTTCCAGTAATAACAATAATTATATTAATGAGTCTTCCTTCAGCTTTGGGGTTGTATTGGATAATAAGTAGTATATTTTCTATAGTTCAGCAATATTATATACTAAAAAATAATTCAAAAGTTAAATAAAATGAATAAGGAAAATCTAAAAATTATCAAAGATACAGCTCAAGATTTTTTTTCAAAAATGACTTTTTTAATATCATCAATTGAAGTTAATCCTATAAGCATTAACTTAGAGGATATTCTTAAAGAATCAAAAGATAATAATCACAAAAATGATTATGTTGATCTTATTGTAAGATTAAATGAGCCACAAGTGTTGATAGGTGAAAAAGGGCAAACTCTGCAAGAAATTCAAAAACTTTTGAGAATGGTTTTAAATAAAAAACTAAAAAATAATTTTTATTTAAATTTAGATATTAATGATTACAAAAAGAAAAAAATTGATAATTTAAAGAGAACTGCAAAAGATATAGCTAATGATGTATTGTTGTATAAAAGTGAAAAATCTTTATTTCCTATGCCTGCTTTTGAGAGAAGAATTATTCATGAAGAATTATCTAATAGAGATGATATAAAAACAGAAAGCAGAGGTGATGGTGAAAATAGGCGTGTAGTAGTAATGCCAAAATAAATTATAAATATTATAAAAAGCTGAATTTGGTTCAGCTTTTTATTTTAATTGAAATATTAATCTTTTACAGGGTAAATATAAACCCAATTTGGTAGATCTGGTTGGTTGGGGGTTTTTTCCCATTTAATTTGCTGAGGGCCATCTTTATTGACATCATTTGGAGTTGGGAATTCTTGGCAATATGACCAAGGGCCTTCTGGCTTATCTGTAGGATCAAAATAAACAAAATAAACAATATAATGCCCAGCTATTTTAATTGAAGAGATCTCTTTGCCTGCTAAAGTAGGATCTGATTTTTTGGTGCATTGACCTTTTTCATCCCACAAAACACAAACTTTATCTTCTATAGGCACATCTTGGAATGTAAGATTTTTTAATTCTTCTCCAAAAAAACCATCATTTTGGATTTGTTGATTATCAATTTTTAACCAACCACCTTGATCATTAAAAAATGATTTTCTATAAAAATATACACCATCATTAAAGGGGTTTCTTTGGGGTTCAAAATCATATTTATGAACTGATGCAGAGCTAGCAAATTTTTCTACTTTTTGACAATCAAAAATATTTGGATCTGGGTCTTGGCATTTTCCAAAAAGCCCTGGGCTTGCATACATAGTTGATATAAATGAGCTATTATTATCATTTACAATTAATACAGAGCCAATTTGACTGTTTAAATTATCTCCAAAATCATTTATAGAACTATTATTATATTGTACTTGCCCAGAGCAATCATCTGATTTATAAAAATATACTCCTGGAGATTTATCTACTGCTACAGGTGGTATTGGGTCTAGTTCTTTTATTTTAAATATTGCCAATTGTGGGTTTAAAGTAGTAATGATTAAGTAAGTCATTGCTAAAATCAAAATTCCAGATACAGCTCCCCAAATTCTATCTTTTGCTTGTGATCTATATTCTGCTTGAGCTCCAGATCGAAGATATAAAACACCAGCATATCCCAAACTATATACAGCACTAGCAAGGCCTAAATATACACCCATTTCAAAAATATATTGTAAAAATATAGGCAAGGGAGTATTAGTATCTGTAATACTTATTCCTGATTGAGAGGTGGGGTATTTTAATTCAAGTTTTGCAGAATAGCAAAAATCAGCATAATAAAATATGCTAAAAAACAATAGAAATAAAATAACTTTTTTGTTGATATTAACTATATTCATATTATTTAGCAGGCATTACATAAACCATTTGAATATCTTCATTTCCAGCCCCAATAAATTCTGTGCCATTTAAATCAACTACATTATTTGTGAAAACTTGGCAATAACCATCTTCTCCAGCACTTGATGAGTATAATGCTACAAGATAATTACCTTTAATTCTTATAGATCCAGAGCTTGTTTTAAAGTCGGGGTTTGCTTTTTGTTCTTCTGATGGTGAGTTAGTTTTATAATTAAATACCATAAATTTTGGATCATACCCCCAATTCCCTTTAATATCTTGTTTTTTTAATTCAAAAATACCAGCTTTTGAACCTTTGGTATCCCAACCATAAGGACCGCTATAAAAATCTATTCCATCGCCAGAACTTTCTGGTGTTTTGTTTTGAATAAATACATTCATAGAAGAAGGATCATCAATTGTGATATTTCTGCAATCAATATCTCCTGAAGACAACATAGGATATTGACAATTACCTCCTCCGGTAGGATCAATTCTGGTGTGCATAATAGATGCATAGTAATTATTATTTTTAGAATCATTTATAAACTGAATTGAACCTTTTATGCCTTTGAATTCTTGCGGAATTTGTCCTGTAATTAATACAACACTTGATCTATAACCATCAGCAGGGCAACCAGGCTCTCTGAAAATATATAATCCAGGAGTTTTAAATCCAATTTTAAATGATCCAGAACTTGGTATTGGAAGATCACTATTACATTTTTTTTCTAAAGTTGCAGTTGGGTTTTTAAAATCTTTTTCTGCATAAGTCCAAATTAAAAGATCTGGGCCTATATTATTGGCACATCTATATACAATACTTCCTCCAGCAAAATCAGAAGA
>CAINWR010000054.1 GCA_903854535.1 Candidatus Staskawiczbacteria bacterium
ATATAGCATTCTTTTTTATAATTTAAAGAGCAAGAACGGATAAAATGATTTATTCTTTGAATACCATAAGAAGTTCCCTTACCTACTCTACAGCTATAAATATCATTTAAAAATAACTTTTCAAAAATTGGGTTAATATAATTATAAATTAAATGATGGACTATTCTATCTCTAAAATCTGCTGCAAAAATTTCTCTTTTTATAGGCTTAAAAGATATAAAACAAATACTCTGACCAATTTTATAAGTTTTATTTTTTATCTCATTGTAAAGAGAAAAAAGTTTTGACTCATAATCTATTTCAAAAGCTAAAGCATTAATTGTAAATCGTTTATTTTTCCTTGCGTCATAATATGCACAAAATAAATCATATAATAATTTTTTATTTTCAAACATAAAAATAAGTTTTAAGTTTTGGGCTTTAAATTCCAAATATTTAATTTTATACCAGTGCTTGAGGCAACGCACCGAAAACCCGTTTGCCTTATCGTTCAGATTACGATTGACAGTAGTATTACCTGAATTCAGATTGCGATTCCATGCAGATGTACCTGACTGAGTAGAAGACCAAAGGTTCGTGTTACTAGAAAGATTATTGAATGATCCATCAGTATTGCGGTTGCCTGCTAAATATAATAACTACTAAAATTCTTTTTGATATTTTATAGCAAATAACAAAAATTTTATTCCTAAATAAATTCATTGTTTTAAATAATAATTTATTTAGAGAGTTATTGAACTGATAAAGAAATAAGCTCCCTCGTTTTGGCCTTAACCATAAACGATTCTGGCTCACATGCTTGAAATTTAAAACCCAAAATATTAAACCAGCGACTTTTCCCATGCATTAAGTTGTTTTGATATGCTTTCAATTTTTTCATTTATATCTACAAATCTTTTTAAAGCAATCTGTTTTAAATCGTGCGCCAATCTAAACAAAATTCTAATCACTTCAATTCTCTCTCTTGCTTTCTGTATATATGGCTTCTTTGTAAAACTAGAATTTGCTCTATAGATATCAGTAACCATTTCCATTGTTTCTTTTTTTATATTTTCACCCAATGTATATTTATAATCTCTATTAAAATCTTTTACTGTTTTAAAAGTTTCCACCAAAAGATCATAGCTAACTTTATATACTGGTAATTGGTTGTATGTTGCCATAATTCTTAAATTTAAAAATTGTACGAAATAGTCAAATAGTCGAATATTTTGTTAAATTATGGCTTTGCCATAATTTAACAAAAATCAGTTCTTGAGGCAACGCACCGAAAACCCGTACGCCTTAGCGAGCAGACGACGACTGACAGTAGTACCACCTGAATCCAGATAGCGACTCCATGCAGAAGTACCTGACTGAGTAGAAGACCAAAGGTTCGTGTAACTAGAAAGATAATAGAACGATCCATCAGTATAGCGGAAGCCTGCTAAAAGACCATTGAAATTAGAAGTTCCTCCTGACTTGAGTTTTGTACCAGCTGTAGCACAATCATATGCACCGCTTCTACTAGCATTACAGGTTTGGCCTGGATCTTTAAGATAATTCTCTAAAGTGTATTGTTCTGCATCTGTAGGAATGTGCCAGCCTGTGGGGCAAATACCTTGTACTGCTTCAGTTGTTGAGCCACACATCATTTGATTCCATTGATAAAAACCACCATATGTAGTGCAATTAGCTTCATCGTCTGAATAGCAGTACTTTTCTATAGCTACTGCAGATGGACAATCTGTACCTTGAGTATTTACTCCCGCTGTTTTGGTGCCTATGTTCATGTTTTGCGCCATCCAACATTGAGTGCCTATTAGTACTGTGGTGTAAATCTTACTATCTCTTGAATCAACTATATTATCTCCACAAGTCCATGTGCCTGTGGCAGATAAAGATACTACGCCACCAGATACTGTAATATTGGCGCTTGAGGCTATTTTGCTTGTGTCTGTAAAGTTATCTGTAATTGTGGCAGGAGAGTTAGCAAGCACAATTGATACTATGCTTGCTATTAGCATTATGAATACCAAAACAACTGAGAGGGGTTTGAATATTTTAAAGGTGGTGGCGTTATTATGCCTTTTGACATTAATAGTATTTTCAAAATCTTCTGCGGTAATTCCAATAATTTTTATAATTATTTTCTTTATGCTCATTTTTTTATTTTTATATTTTATAAAAT